>CALGXU010000015.1 GCA_937935205.1 uncultured Rothia sp. | reverse complement strand
CCGATATCGCCAATGACGAGCACGCGCGGTGCTGTAGAAGGCGGTGCGGTAGAAGTCAGCGCTGTAGAAGAATGATTGTTCTCTGTCACGGTTACGCGCCCTTCTGCTCTGCCGGCCCAGCCTCAGCATCGCGACGACCCAGGGAACGCTGATTGAGGGAACGCTTCGCCAAGGACCGCAACGCGCGGCCCGGGGTGCGCAGGTGCTTGAGAACCCGCAGGCGCTCCTCAATGCTCTGCTGGTGGCTCTCAATAGCCTGCTGACGAGCCTCGATACGCTCCAGGCGGCTCTCAATAGAGCGCAGAATATCCAGGGATTCGCGGGTCAGATCGTGCCCGTCAATCACGCGGCGCTCCAGGTCAGCCGCCAAATGCGCCTGATACAGGTACGCACCCGGTCGGGCACCCGCCTGCAGGTCCTCGCGGATAGCGCGGGCGCGCACCATCGAATCGAAGCGGGCATGATCAGCCTGACGCTTCACGCTGTTCGCCTCGGCACCCTCCGCGTCGGGGCGCAGCGACCAGTACGCCAGCGGCTCATCCACCAGCAGAATATCCGCAACGGAGGCGGCACGCATGTTGAACTCCCAATCGCCGACCACCGGCAGGGACTCGTCGTAGAAACCGACCAGCTCGTGCAAGCTGCGGCGGTAGAGAATGCCAATCGGCACGGCACGGTTCGTGCGGAACAGGAATTGCAAACCCACGCTGGGCAGGCCGTCGTGGAAAATACGCTCCTCGTACACCTCGAACTCGCCCTCAGCGTTCTCGCGTTCGTACCGCTCCACAACGCGGGTGGTGCACATGAGCGCGCCGCTTTCTTCGAGCGCCGCGACGGTGCGTTCCAGGAACTCGGGTGCCCACAGGTCGTCGTCATCGTGAATCGCCACGTACTCGGAGGTGGTCGCCGCCAAACCGGCGTTGGACGCCGCCTCCATGTTGCCGCCGGCGGTGGTCAGCAGCTGCACGCGGCTGGAACCCAGCGGGGATGCCTCAATGACGGCGCGGGTTGCCTGCTCGTCGCCGCCGTCGTTGACCACGCAGACCGTGTAGTCGGTGAAGGTCTGCTGCGCAATGTTCTCCAGAGCGCGACTCAAGAAGCGGGGGCGGTCCTTCGTGCGGACCAGAATAGCTACGGTAGGGGAAGACATAACCACAATCAGTCGAGGGCGAATGGGCCCGTGCCAGCCCAAGAACTCAACCCATTATGAAGGTGTGCACTGTTCAGACTCAACCCGCCGCCCGGCTATCCCGCGGCAGTGAGCATGCAGGGGCATGCACCGCCCCTAAAATCTAGTGGATGGACTGTAGCGCCACCATCGCCAGCACACCGAGCACAAAGCACGCCGGAATGGTTACCAGCCACACCAGAAGAATCTGCAGAACAATCCTGGATTTCAGCGCGTTAAAACGCTGGTTCACGCCCGCGCCGAGCGCCGATGCAGTCGCCAGGTGCGAGGAGGAGAACGGAACCTGCAGCAGGAAATAGCCGAGCACCTGCACCACCGCGGTGGTTCCCTGAGCGACCGCGCCACGGAACGGGTCCAGGCGCACCATCTTGTAGGCGAAGGTGTAGCCGATGCGGCGGCCGCCGGTCAGCGTGCCCGCACCCAGGCTGAGGGCAATAATGAGGGTGCCCAGCAGCATCCCGCCTCGGGTGAGGGATTGAAGCAAATCCGGGTCTATGATGCGTTCGCTCAGCAACGCCCACAGCAGCAGGTACAGGTAGCCGGTCTGCAGGCCGTGCAACAGCGAAATCGCGGAGGCAGACACCGCCAGCACCTCGCGGGCATGCTGATTCACCAGGCGCGGGTTATGCCCCACCACGAGGCGGTAGAACGGCACCACCATCAGCCAGGACAGCAGAAAAATGAGCGGCGGTAGGTAGAAGAGCGGCAGCAGGGTCGCCCCAAAAATATGCGGCAGGAAGGCGAGGGAACCGAAGCCTTCGGCGGCGCTGTCGATCCTCGTTTGGGTCCACCAGCTCACACCGGCGAGGGCACCGACCAGCGCGTGAGTTGAGGAGGACGGCAGCCGCAGGAACCAGGTGAGCACGCCCCAGATAGCGCAGACGAGCAGCGCCGCAACGATGCCGTTCAGGCCGGTGATGCCCTCCGGGGCGCTCACCCACGAGGCGGAATACTCACCGAGCAGCAGGAACGCACCGACCACGCCGAGCACGTTGAAGAGTGCGGCAAGGTACAGGGCGGAGCGCTCGCCGAGGGCGCGGGTACGCACCGGAACAGCGACGGAGTTGGAGGCGTCGTGCACACCGGTGACGTAGACCGCGGCAATGAAGGCGCAGCAGGCTAGAAGACCCAGGAACATTAGGATTCCTGAACGATAATGCGGCCGATCTCGGCAGACACATCGCGCATAGCGTTGGAGGCGGCGGTCAGCTGCGCCAGGAAGGTGGCGTAGCGGCGGTACCGTTCGGGGGTGTAGCGTTCGGCAATGTACGCGTCGTATTCTTCGGCGGTGCGTAGCGCCTGGCGAGAGATGCGCAGCATGTCCATCCAGTAGTTGTCGAGGCCGCGAATATCGGCAAGCTTGGGGATGACGGCGGCGGTCAGCACCGCCTGACGCTGAATGATGTCCAGGATTGAGGTGATGTGCGTGGCGAAGCCGTCAATGCTGTGCAGGGACAGCACGTGCGCGGCGCTGGTGAGCTTCTCGACGGCGTTGGTGAGTTTGCGTGCCAGCGTGTACAGGTCTTCACGCGGGATGGGCGGGGAGAAGGAGCTGCGCACCTCGGTGAGGGTGCGGAACAGCAGGTTCGTGGAGTCCGCCTCGTGTGTGAGCATGCGTTCGAAGAGTTCGGGGTACTCCGCGACGGGGGAGCCGACCATTTCAGAGAGCAGAGCCGCCGCCTCACCGACCTGCGCTGAAATTTCAGCGAGGGAGGCGAGGGAGTCGTTGGCGTGGGGGAAAAGTCGGTGCAGCATAGTTCCCAGTCTAACCAGTATTGGGTGCTACGGGTGCGCATGGCCCGTGGGTATCTCACGGTCGCCCGACCTGTAGACGGTATAGCGCCGGCCTGCAAGTGTTAACGCGCCGGCCTGTTCGCGGTTCTGCCTGAGGGTTTAAACAAAACGGTTTAAACAAAAAACGGTGGGGGTCGATTTCTCGACCCCCACCGGAACGTTTAGGGATGTCGGGTTGGGAGCGCCTCTCGGCGGAAGGCCGCTCGAAGCGGCTAAAGATTTGGAGCCCGGGGCTACCTATTAGCAACCCGACATCTTGTAATTATTATCCACCCGCACCCGGCGCAGAGTCAATTAGAAACAGGCTTTTCACGCCTTTGCGACCCAATGTGGAACCTGTGCCAATTCGCGGCACGAACCCGCATTTTTAGGCGCCCAAACATTGCAGAAGACTAGAATGCTTCGAGGCTAGTCTGTGATTTTTCCTGCGCAGAATCAGCCTCCAAAGCCCCGTTCGCTTGCTGACCAGCCTCAACGGCGCGCAGCTGGGCGGCGACCGCCTCCAGATCGTGCGCAATCTGCTCCATCTGCTGAGCCTGACGCGGCAGACGAGCACGACGCTCCACCGCCTCACGCTTCACCTCGTGGCTGCCCGGAACCGCACCATCCTGCCCGGCAGAGCGTGCATAATCGGTGCGAATACCCAACGCCACCACGTGCGCAAACGCCGCGCAACGTTCCATCGCAATGTCCATATCGCCGGTGTATAGGCCCGCCAGAATCTCATCAATCGTGCGGACCACCTCGTCGGCACTCGGCGGGTCGGGAACACCCGCCACCACGTGCGAACGGTAATCCTCCGCCATGCCCAGCTCAAAAGCGCGGCTCACCCCGCGCGGCGAACGATGCACCACGTCCCGCAGCCAGTACATGCGCCACAGCGCACCCGGCAGGGAGTGGGCGCTCGCGTGCGACCAGAGTTCGGCGAGCATCTCAATACCGTAGTCGTCGGTGAAGCTGACGAGCCGTTCGGTCATCTGCTCGTCGGTGCCGCGTCCGCGCATCAGCAGGATGCGTGCGGAGGCATGCGCCGCCTCTTCGCGTGCGGCGGGGTCCATGCCGCCTTCGTGGCGTTCAAATTTCTCGGCGGAGTAGAGGACGGGTCGGTGGTGGGTGCGGTGACGTGAGCGCCCGGAGGCGCCGGTTGATGCTGCGGGTGTAGACATAGGATTTCCCAGTGTACCGTTCATCGGCTGGGAGCCGGTAGTGTATAGTATTTCTATCTGCACACTTTTAGTTTTGTGTGGATAGGAGCGCCTTTAGCTCAGTCGGTAGAGCTACGGACTTTTAATCCGCAGGTCGTGGGTTCGAGCCCCACAGGGCGCACTAGCCGACCCGTCGCCTCCCGCTTTGCGGGGGTCGGCGGGTTTTTGCGTCTTCACCTTCAGGCGCGGGGTTTCACCTCGTGTTGATCCCGTGTGGTGGGGCGCATCCTGCCGGGTTGGCCTGGCAGTTTTGATTCGTGTACGTTGACCCGAAAAGATGAGGAAACCCGTGAGCGTCACCATTAAGAACCCCGAAGAGATTACGATTCTTGCCACTGGCGGCACGATCGATAAGTTCTATTCGGTGGCGGGCACCATGGATATTGGTGAGCCTGCCGCTAAGGACCTGCTGGACCGCGTCATCACTGATGTGCGTTTTGATATTCGCCCGCTGATTGGCAAGGACAGCCTGGACATGACCGATGAGGATCGTGCTGAGCTGACCGAGGCGCTTAATGCTGTCACTAACGACCAGGTGCTCATCACTCACGGTACCGACACCATGCCGGAGACCGCCCGCTACCTGGTCGAGCATGCCGACCTGGGCGATAAGGTTGTGGTGCTGACCGGCGCGATGCAGCCGGCCGTGATGGCTCGTTCGGATGCCGGTTTCAACCTGGGTGCCGCTATTGCCGCCCTGAACCTGCTGGAGCCGGGCGTGTACATCAGCATGAGCGGTCGTATTTTCCCCGCTGAGAGCGTGCGTAAGGACCGTTCTCGCGGCATTTTTGAGGGCTAAGATGGCTGATTCCGCTCGTATGCGGAGGGGCGAACCTGCTGCTGAGCTTGCGCAGGTGGAGGGGTCCTCAGATCTTGTGCCGCAGGAGCGTATGTCCCAGGAGAGTATGTCTCAGGCGCAGTTTATGCAGCTGCAGGCTATTGAGGAGCTGAAGCAGCAGGCTGACGAGTTCTGGAATGTCACCAGTGATTACCCGCTGCCGGCTAAGAACCTGTACCTGGTGCGTGTGCTGCTGCTGGTCGTGCCCTCGCTGCTCATTGTTTATTACTTCATTCGCGTCACGCTTTTCCCGATTGGTGCGGTGCCGCTGGTCTACCTGGTGATGCACATGTGGCTCGCCATGATTTACCGGGCGAACCGTTCGGTGAAGCTGGTGTTGCTGGCGAATGTGGCATCCGGGGTCGCGGCGGCGATTATGACGGCGTTCTTTGTCTACGCGCTGGTGACGGTGCAGGGCCCGCAGACTCTGCTGGATCGTGTGGGCATGTTCTATACGGTGAGCCTGCTGACGGTCATGGCGTCCTTCGCGTTGGAGGTCCTGTTCTCGCTGTTTTATAGTTTGGCGGTTCGCAGGAGCTTGCGTTTGACGCGGCAGAAGCAGAACTCGGAGCAACAGGCGGAGGATTTCCCCGCGCATCCGCCCATCTACGCCTCTGACGGGTGAAGCCTGACGGGGTAATGACGAGGTGATGATGAGGCGATAAGCGGCGGTGTGACACACTCTCAGCGATGCCCAGCCACTGCTCAGATTCCCCTAAAGTACGCGTGATACGGTAGAGACAGAAACACGACCCGCACCTGCCAGGAGGTCACCCATGGGCGCTACACACCTGAACACAGATGCCGCTTCATCCGCAGAACACCCGGATGAAGATTTCAGTGTGCAGACTCGCTATCAGGCGCCTATCCGCCAGGCGACGCCTGCCACGCCGGAGGTGTCCGTTCCGCTGAACGTGCCGCCGGTGGTCACTGGTTCGCATCCGGTTATTTCGGCGACTTCTACCGTGATCATTCAGGATGGTACGAATCCGCCGATTGTGGTGCGTACGCACCCGACGGGTCCTCTACCGCCGTTCCCGGGGCAGGGTCAGCTACCCGCTTTTCTGCGCACCTACACCGCTGATGAGGTGAAGGAGCGCAAACAGAAGCTCAAGAAGAACCTCCTGGTCCGCGCCGTTATTTTGTGCATTTTGGCCCTGGTTGAAGGCCTCATTATTTCTCAGTACACGCAGCCGTTGGCGATTTGCTTTGGCTTTGTCGCGGCGCTCTACCTGGTGGTTCAGATGTGGCCGCTGATGCGCCCTCCGCATGATTCGGCGGACGCCTCCGTGTATAGCGTTTGGGCTATCTGCTCCCTGATTGGGTTTGTTGCGGTGGGGCTGGTGCTTTCACCGATTACATTCCTGCTGCTGATGCTCGACTGGGCTGGGGTTTCGATGGGGCTAGACCCCCTGCTGATACTTGTTGTCTTGGGCCTGGTCTGGTTGAGCGAGGTCGGTTTATCGTTGCTGACCATTTACCGCTTCAATAACTTGCGAATTGCGATGGCGAACCGGGCAGATTCTCCGTCGCTACCCGACAGTATTTCTGCGACGGTTGACCCGTCCACTTTTGCCTAAATTTTTGAGGCGGCGCGGTAGACGAACGCCGCGCCGCCACACACACATCACACACTCGCTCATACGTTTTCCGCACACTATCAGCCGATATCCGAAAGATTCAGCTATGTCCGCCGTCGAGTCCTCTCCGCCATCCGCTCCGAACACCACGCATCCTACGAAGCCCGCCACCCCCACTCTCGTGTCTGTGGCGGGTTGGGTTCTGCTCGCTATTGCCGTGGGCTGGCTGGTGCTGATTGGGTACACGGGCGTCACGTATGCGACGACGCAACTGTCGCACCTGTCGACTTGGCGCGCCCAGTCGCTGGTGGATGCGCAGGCGTACTACCCGGTGATGTTCTTGCTGGTCAGCGCGTTCGGTAACGTGACCCTGCACGGCTTCTGCACGGTGGCGTATCTGCGTGGTTACCGCTGGGCGGCGTTGGTGCTGTCGGTGGCGTTGGCGTTGGGCGTGTTGGCTTCTTTGCTGATTATGCTGACTGTGGCGGCTCTTCTGGGCACGTTGAATGGTGCGCCGAGCCAGGATGTTGAGCTGCTGCTCAGCAGTGCTTCGCCGTTGTATACGCCGGTGTATATTGCTGGCCCGTACATGCTGGTGTGTGTTGTGGCGCTGGCGCTGGTGTGGTCGCGCCAGTCGCGTTCTTACATGGAGGCGCGCCGTGATTGGCGTTTGCGCCGCAGCGAGGATTACCTGATTTAGCCTCATTTCTTGCCGCGGGCCCTGCGGTTCCCGGCCCTGCTGGTCCTGCGAGTCCCGGGCCTGCGGCTCACCGATAATTTTATTCACCCAACCACAGTTAGGATGACTCGTGCACCCTACTTCCGAACCTGCGCACGAATCCTCATCGCAGACTAGCCCCGCCGCCGCCAAGCGCACCTATGATGAGAGGGCGGCGTTTGAAGAGGTAAAAAGAAACCTTGGCATAGTTGGCGAGAAGGAACAGGAATATAACCGGGGACTGGAGATTCTCGGTAAAGCCTATTCCATCGGTATGACACTCATTCTGGTGTATTTCCTCCTGGACGCGTACCAGATTCTCGTGACTGCGGGTCGTAGTGTGAACATCGGCTCGTTCCTTAGTTATGCCCTGCCGAAGGTTCTGCCTGATGCTCTTTTTGCGGTGCCGTTCCTCTGGATTGTTCTGGACTGGGTCAAAGACGGGTACATTAATCCGCGCCGCCTGACGATGCTGTACCTTCTGCTGTGCTTTGTGAGCGGTGTGCTCTCTTTCGCCGGTGTTTTTGGTCTGGCGCAGGTGCTTTTCCCGGCGTTCACTGCGCTGGATCCCGCATCGCATCCTGCCGCTGCTTCGTCTATCGTGACGCAGGTTCTGGTCGGGGTCATTACGGCGGGTAGCGCTGTTCTCCTGTTCCTGCTGACTCGCCCGGCGGTGGGTGCGGTTCCGAGCCTAGCGGTGATTCGCAAACAGATGCGGGCTATCGAAGAAAACATGTCGGGTGTTGAGGATGAAGAAGAGCTGACTCGCGAGGATGTTCTTCGTCAGCTCGAGAAGGAAGAAGGCCCGGTCAAGAACTCTACCGAGCAGCTGCTGCGTGAGCTTTCTGCCGATTATGCACTCTCGAATGATCCGGTGGAGAAGAACCGCCTGCTGGATGAGGTACAGCAGGTTCAGCGCGCCCAGAAGGCGGGTGTAAAGCCCAAACTTGGCGGCGCCTCCGCTGGTGAGTCGGGTAAGCCCCACGAGCAAGCACACGGTGACGCGAAGGCTACCGCCGAACCCACCGCCCCTGCCGCGCCCGAGGTGGTGCTCCCGCCGCGACCGAAGGCGCTACGCGGCGTCATGTGGTGCGCTACAGCCATTATTATTCTGTCCGCAATCCAACGTATCTATGTATCTATCCATAACGAGGTGCCAGATCGCGTTATGGAAATGATGCCGGGCACCATCATTTCAGGCATATTCGCTACCTTCGTCTTCTCTCTCATACCGATTTTCGTTCTCCGCCGACTGTTGAAGGGCCGTAGATGGGCGTACTTCCTTACCCTTTTTGGTAGCGCTTTTATTGTTTTTGTCGGGGCGATGAATCTGCAGGCTTTCATCTCGGCTGATTATTTCTCCAGGTTGGCGGATGAATCGTTAACGTCACGACCCAGAGACTACGTAGTTTCCATTGTGGTGAGTGACATTATGGGAGCTTTTATCACTGCCCTCTACCTGCTGATAGTTGTGCTGCTCATAAGCCGTTCCACCAGGATGTACGTGGCTGCTACGAGGTTCGAGCGGTTGAAGGCACGCGAACAGGTGAATGCCGGTGATGGCTGGGTCGTTCTCCATCAGGACGCAGAAATGGGCGCTCGCCTGGACGAAGAGCAGACACGTCGGGAAGAGAAGGAAGCTAACCGACGGGCTGAGGAGGCGGTCGCTCAGCAGTACAAGACGACCCGCCGTACGGATGCACGGAAGAACTCCCGCAACGAACAGCGCGGCTACAAAGACACTTCCGTGTACACCGAGGAAGGCTACCGCCTCAACTAGGGTGGGATGCCCCTCCTCATGGGGAGACTCTTCTACTCCCGCCCTGCGCTACAGCGTGCGGGCGGGGTGCGAAGAGACGAAAGGAACAACGATGTCAGAACGCACCCCAAAACAACCGTTGAACGACCCGGAGTACACGGTTCCCGAGTACAGCGTGCTGCTACCCTCCGACGAGGCTAAAAACAGCACCGCAGAGGGCGACAGCACCCCCCCCAATAACACCGCCCCCAATAACGTTGCCCCCAGCAGCGCGGTAGACAATAACGCGGCAGAGGATAACGCACCCGGCAACGGCGCTCCCGAGCATGCCAATACCGGCTACCGGGACGCGACCGCCGGTTACGTTGCCGCCTCCGAACATGCGGGTCGGGTACAACCGAAGGCTCTGCACAGTGCTAAGTGGTGCACCGCCGCGATTATTATTCTGTCGCTTTTCAGTACTATCCAATTCTTCCTGCTCTACGGTAAACCAATCGCCGGTGTGGTGACGCTACCTGAGCTTATCGTGCGTATGCTGGGGTACCCTCTCATCTTTGTTCTTATCCAGATTTTCCTCTTCTGGATGACCTGGAAAGGACACAGATGGGCGCACATACTTACCCTCATGTACAGCGCCTACGAGGTCTTGAGCCGCATGTTTGTGTATGTGGAAGATTTCCTCATAGACTCCCGCTTTCTCGCCTTGTTGATGGACGAGTTGCAGTCCCGCGACTCTTCAGATTTTGCGGTCACTCTTCTCATAGATACTGCGATTGGTGTCTTCATTACTGTCCTCTACATCCGGAATATTGTGTTGCTGACCCGTCCATCTGTGTGGGCGTACACGGCTACCGGCAGAACGTCGCATAGTCAGGTGGTTGATCAGAATCCACAGGCACCTAACACGAACTTCAATGAAGGCGGGAACCGCCTCAACTAGGATGTTTGCCTCAAACGGCGCCACTATCACCAAAAGGCTCAGAGCATGAAAGGGTGGGGATACCAAACGGTATCCCCACCCTTTCTCATCCCCGGCTCAGCGGCCGAGAGGGACTCACGTATTACTCAGCAGATTCCTGCTTCGCCTTCGAGCGGCCACGCAGGTACTCGATAAAGACCGGCACCACAGAAACCACCACAATAATCACAGCAATGTACTCAATGTTGTTATGCACGAACGGGATACCGCCCAGCAGCACACCCGCCAGACCAATCGAACCAATCCACGCAACCGCGCCAACAACATTCCACAGGTGGAACTTCTTGCGGTCGTACGAAGAAATACCAGCCGCAACAGACACAAACGTACGAACAATCGGCACGAAACGACCCAGAACCAGAGCCAAGCTACCGCGCTTCTGGAAGAACTCCTCGGTAGTGCGCAGGTTCTTGGTGCTCAGAATCTTCGCGTCATCCTTGAAAATCTTACGGCCGTAACGGGCACCAATCTGGTAGCCAACCTCAGCGCCAGCGATAGCAACCAGCACCAGCACCGGGAACGCAACCCACAGGGACAGACCCATTTGCTTATGTAGCATACCCAAAGCAAAAATCAGGGAGTCACCCGGAAGGATCGGGAAAAGAACACCGGACTCAATAAATACGATAATTGCCGAAACAACCAGAACCCAGGGGCCGGTATCGAGTAGGAACTGCTCAAGGTCAAGGCCCAAGAGCGCAACCGGAAGATGCGCCAAAGCGGTGGCAAGAAAAGTCATGAAAAATCCTGAACTGTGAGTGGACCGCACGCACGGATCGGCGGCGGAGTAACACCAGCATAGAGAGCGTACCTATGGTGACCATTGTGCAAAACTATGCGGAGGCTGTGTATTACTGGCACAATTCTACCGGCATTTACGCCGGATGCACGGGTCAGCGAGGCGTAAATCTCCGCACCAGTGGGGGTAAACAGCTCGAGGTGATGCGGCGCTCGCACGCCTCCCCAAGTAGTGACCGTCCGTCAGGCCAGGGGATGCGGGGTGTGACATGATGGGAAGAAAGCACGGCGCGTCGCGGCGTAGCGATTGACCCAACCACCCACCGTTGGAGAGAACATGAACCCCCAGCAGTCAGCATCCAGCCCCGCCGATTCCCCACATGCTGATTCCCTGCATGCTGAAGCCCGCGACGTGTTGCGCCGCCTCACCGGTGTCGCTGATGCCGAGTTCCACGACGGCCAGTACGAGGCGATTCGCGCCCTCGTAGCCGACCGTGCCCGCACCCTCGTCGTGCAGCGTACCGGCTGGGGTAAGTCCGCGGTCTACTTCATTTCTTCCTTGCTGTTGCGTGCCCGCGGTATGGGCCCGGCGCTTATTGTCTCCCCGTTGCTTTCCCTCATGCGTGATCAGGTTGAGGGGGCATCCCGCGCGGGAGTGCGCGCCGCCATGGTGAACTCCGCGAACGTCACCGAGTGGGACGAGATCCATACCTGCCTCGAAGCTGACGAGCTCGACGTACTGCTGGTAGGCCCCGAACGTCTCAATAACCCGGCATTCCGCGAGCAGTGGCTACCGTACCTGCTGCCGCGCCTGGGTCTGCTCGTCATTGATGAGGCGCACTGTATTTCTGACTGGGGCCATGACTTCCGCCCCGACTACCGCCGTATTGGTTCGCTCATTAAGTCTCTGCCTGCCGGGGTCCCGGTGCTCGCAACGACCGCAACCGCTAATGATCGCGTTAGCCGCGATATCGCCGAACAGCTCAGCGCTAACACCGCCCCCGTGCATGTGCTGCGCGGTCCGCTGTCCCGCGAGTCCTTGCGCCTGGGTGTTCTGACCCTACCCAATGAGGCGCAACGCATCGGCTGGCTGCTTACGCACCTGAACAGCCTGCCCGGTTCGGGCATTATCTACACGCTGACTGTCTCCGCGGCAGAAGATACCGCAAACGCCCTGCGTGCCAGCGGCTACGAGGTGCTCGCCTACACCGGTAAGACTGACCCGGATGAGCGGTTGGTTGCAGAGCGGGCGCTCAAGGAAAACCGGGTGAAGGCTCTTGTTGCGACGAGTGCCCTCGGTATGGGTTTTGATAAGCCTGATTTGGGTTTTGTGGTGCACCTGGGCGCGCCGTCGTCTGCGGTGAGCTACTACCAGCAGATTGGCCGCGCCGGCCGCGGTGCCGTCAATGCGGATGTTCTGCTCCTGCCCGGTCGCGAAGACTGCGCTATTTGGGAGTATTTTGCGACTGCCTCCATGCCCGATGAGGAGCAGGCGCTGGCTGTTTTGGATGCCCTCGCCCAGTCCCCGGAGGGGTTGAGCATTACCGCCTTGGAGGCGCGCGTTCAGTTGCGCCGCTCAACCCTGGAGCTTCTGTTGAAGGTGCTCGATGTGGAGGGTGCGGCCGTGAAGGAAGGCAACTATTGGCGTCGCACCTCTTCGCCGTGGCAGTACGATAGTGCACGTTACGCGGCGGTAGCGCAGGCACGTGTGGCGGAGCAGAACGCCATGCTCGAGTATGAACGCACTAGTCAGTGCCGTATGCTTTTCCTGGCTCAGCAGCTTGATGATGCTTCCGCTGTTGCTTGCGGTCGTTGCGATGTGTGTGCGGGCCCCTGGTACCCGGTTGACGTTCCCACTGAGGCGCAGCAGGCGGCACAGAGCAGCTTCAATACGGTGGGTGTGCCCCTGCAGCCGCGCCGCATGTGGCCGAGCGGGCTGGATCAGCTGATGGGGGCAGATGCGCCGCGCGGTCGTTTACCCAAGGACGAGCAAGCTGAGCCCGGTTACGCTTTGGCGCGTTTGAGCGATATGGGGTACGGTACTCGCCTGCGTGAGCTTCTGGCGACGAATGAGCTGGGTGAACCGGTTGATTCTGAGGTTCCTGCCGAGCTGGGTCGCGCCTGCGTGAAGGTGCTTGCTGCTTGGCAGTGGGCTGAGGCGGGTCGTCCGGTGGCGGTGTTGACTCTGCCTTCGCCGGTGCGTCCCCGTTTGGCTCAGTCTCTGGGTAGGGGGCTTGCGTCGGTGGGTCGCCTGGTGGATTTGGGGCAGGTGTCCCTGGTGGGGGAGCCGCGTTTCTTTGGCGGTAATAGCGCGTTCCGTTGTGCGGATGTGCTGCGCTCGTACCGGGTGCCTGCAGAGGTTCTGGACTATGTGCGGGAGCATCGGTGCCCTGTTCTGCTGGTGTCTGATGTGGTGGATTCGCGGTGGGCGTTTACGGTTGTGGCGCGTGAGCTGCGGCTGGCGGGTGCTTCTGCGGTGTATCCTTTCTCTTTGGCCGCCACCCACTAGTCGCGCTCATTAACGTTTATTTATTCCCCTGACGAGGTTGTATGTCATATTCGGAATATTCAAAATTGACGGTCACAGACGGCTCTTCCGCTGTGCTCAGCGATATTCCCGCTCGCCCCGAACACAGCGAGTGGATGGTGCGCGCCCTCGCCGAGGGTGCCGCCGCAGGTGAGCGTGGCGAGATCCCTATCGGTGCTGTGGTGGTGGACGAGCAGGGCGTCATTATTGGTTCGGCGGGCAATACTCGCGAGCAGGAGCATGACCCCAGCGCCCATGCGGAGGTGAATGCGATTCGTCAGGCGGCGGCGCATCGTGGGCAGTGGCGCCTGGACGGGTGCACGCTCGTGGTGACGGTTGAACCGTGCCTGATGTGTGCCGGCACGATCCTGGCGTCGCGCGTTTCGACGGTGGTTTTTGGTGCCTGGGAGGAGAAGACGGGGGCTGCTGGCAGTCGTTACGATGTGCTGCGTGATGGCAGGGTTGCTCCGGCTCCCGAGGTGTATGCGGGGGTGCATGCTGATGAGTGCGCGCAGCTGATGGTGGACTTCTTTAAGGAACGCCGCCCCTGACCTTCTCTAAGCCTCACCCTTAAAAATGGTTTGTATAACGCGAAAAGCCGCGCAGAGACTGCGTGGCTTTTCGCGTTATTTGTACGAAAAACCCCATTTCTTTGAAAAATACTTCAAGAATTTCAAAAATGACCCCTGTTTTTCCAAGAAAAGCCCACTACATCACACACAATCGGGTCTACGATATATAGGCATTGGAGCCTCCGCCTGCCTGCGCCTGACGTTCAACACCCCGCGCGGTGCCCGCGGATGACTCCCAGAAACTCACCCGAACCATCCATTCTCTGAGGGGATTTAACCGTGTTACGTGTTGACAATATTTGGGCAAAAGGGCGCCACACTCCGCTTTTTGACCGCACCACCTTCTCAGTGGGCGAGGGTGAAGTCATTATTGTTCAGGCGGATAGCCAGCTGGAGCGTACCTCTCTCGCGTTGGCGCTGACTGGCCGCCTTCCCCTGTCCGGCGGCACGATTAGCTGGAGCAAGGGCGATGATGAGCCTCGCCGTATTTCGATGAAGCGTCTGCGTGCTCTTAGCAGCGTGGTGGATTCCCCCGATGTGACCGCTCCCGAGCAGCATATGCGCGTGCACGATTATGTGTCGGAGATGCTTTCCTATAACCTGCCGATTTTTGGTCGTTCCCGTGCGAGCCGCTGGTTGAAGGAGCGCGGTCTTGAGGATCTGGACGGGCTGTGGATGGATGAGATTAGCGGTGAGATGAATATGGAGCTGATGGCTGCGCTGGCTCAGAATAGCCCGTCGGATCTGCTGGTTTTCGATACTCCTTCCCGCCACCTGAACCACACGTACATGTGGCTTCCGTACCTGGAGGAGCTTGCCGCCGATGAGGGCCACCCGCGCACGGTGGTGGCTATTGTTCCGCATATTTCGGAGTCCTGGCATGGTGCCCGTGCTGTGGTCGGTCGTGCCTCTGAGGAACAAGCCTCTGAGGAAAACGAGCCGGCTCTCGTTGAGGGCGAGATTGAACCCTCCAATGATTCCCCCGAACATGGCGAAAACGCTGAGAAGGAGTAAGAATGACTGTTCTGCGTGTTGCACTCGTTGAGCTGAAGCGCCTGACCAGCGGTGTTTTGCCGGTTTTGGTGCTGCTTGCGATGTCCTGCATTCCGCTACTGTACGGTGCCCTGTACCTGTACGGCAACTGGGATGCTTACGGCCATGTGAATGGCATTGTGGGTGCCCTCGTGGTTGAGGATGAGGGCGCGACGGACTCTGAAGGTAAGCAGGTGAATACCGGTGCTGATGTGAAGAAAAACCTTCTGGATGCTGGCACGTTTGATTGGCGTCAGGTGCAGACTCGCGCTGAGGCTGTTGAGGGCGTGGAGAACGGCACCTATGACTTTGCGATGGTGATTCCGAAGGATTTCTCCCGTAATCTGCAGAGCGCCGGTTCGTTCAAACCTGATGCTGACGGCAAGACGGGCACTGTTGATCCGCGTTCGGCGGGTATTGAGGTCATTACGAATGATGCCAATAACTATGTGTTGACGAATATTGTCACGAAGGCGGGCACTTCGGTGCGTGATTCGGTGGCGGAGAAGGTCGGTAATTCTACGGCGAATTCACTGTTGGCTAGCTTCACGACTATTCATTCGAAGATGGGTGAGGCTGCTGATGGTGCGGCGAAGGTGAATACCGGCACGGTGAAGCTGGCGGATGCGATTGTTCAGCTGAAGGATGGCACCGCCACGGTGAATGATGGTGCCGTGAAGTTGAAGGATGGCACCTCTTCCCTGGCTGATGGTCAGTCCCAGTTGTTGGACGGTCAGAAGCAGTTGGCGGAGGGTGCCGCGAAGCTTGCTGATGGCGCCTCGACTTTGGATTCGGGTGCTGCGAAGCTGGATTCTGGTGCTGCGAAGCTTGCCGATGGTGCTTCGAGTTTGAAGGATGGTTCGTCGACGTTGGCTTCGGCGGCTGCGTCTGCTTCTGATGGTGCAGCGAAGTTGAAGGACGGTTCGGCGACCCTGGCTGAGGGTACTGCGAGCTTGAAGAGCGGTTCGGCTTCGGTCGCGAAGGGCGCTAATGATTTGGCGTCGGGTATTCATCAGCTGCGTACCGGCATGGATCAGGCGGGTATTCGTGAGTTGCCGGCTGAGCTGAACGCGATGTGCATGCGTCTGCATGAGACGGATACTTCTGCCGGTAGTGGCGATTTTGGTCGTGACCTGTCGAATACTGTGGTGTCTGCGACTGCTCAGAAGATGCGTGCTCAGTTGGCACCGTTGGTTGAGGCGGGTACGTTGACTCAGGAGCAGGCTGATCAGCTGGTGGCTGCTGTTGATTCTGAGGAGACGAAGAATGAGGTTGCTGAGCTGAATCAGAAGGCTCTGCAGTCGCATCTTGCTACTCGTGATGCTGCCGCTGCTGATGCTCTGTCGAAGCTGAGCGCGTTGAAGTCGAGCCATTGTGTTTCTGATGGTTCGTCGTCGACTGCGGCGAAGATCCAGACTTTGGTGTCTGGCGTGGATTCGCTGGATTCTGGTGCTGCGTCGTTGGCTAAGGGCGCTTCGTCGCTGGCTGAGGGTGCTGCTCGTGTGGATGCTGGCGCCTCCTCGTTGGCCTCGGGTTCGGCGACTTTGGCTGATGGTAATTCTAAGATCGCTTCGGGTGCTTCGAGCCTTGCGAGTGGTTCTGCGACTTTGTCGGGTGGTGCTTCTGAGCTGAAGGAGGGTACTGATTCTTTGAAGGGCGGTACCGCCGAGCTGAAGGATGGTAGCGGCACTTTGGCGGAGAAGGAGCAGTCTGCGGTTGATGGTCAGCAGAAGTTGGCTGATGGCGCGAATGAGCTGAAGGATGGTGCGTCGAAGCTGTCTGACGGTACTGCGAAGCTGTCTGATGGCTCTTCGCAGCTGAATGATGGTGCTTCCGAGTTGAAGGATGGTACGTCGTCGCTGGAGAGCGGTCTGGCTTCTGGTGCTAAGCAGGTTCCGAGCCTTGCGCCGACCGAGCAGGCGAAGGTTGCGGATACGATGTCGAACCCTGTGACTTTGTCGCATGATTCGTTGGCGTCGGGTCGTAACTACGGTGAGGGCATGGGCCCGTTCTTCATGTGTTTGGCGCTGTGGATTGGCGGCTTGATGCTGGTTCAGACGTTGCGCGTGATGAATAACCGTGCGTTGGCTTCGCATGCTCCGTCGATTCGTGTGATGCTCGGTAGCTGGATGCCGTTCGGCCTGGTGGGTATTGCTCAGGCGACCTTGATGTTCGCCGCGATTAAGTTCGGTTTGGGCTTTGAGATGGCTCATCCGTGGCTGGTGTGGCTGTTCCTCTGCTATGTGGCTTTGGTCTTTACTGGTTTCATTCATGGTCTGACGGTGATTTTGGGTGCGCCGGGCAAGCTTGTTGCTTTGGTCATTCTGATCCTGCAGCTGATTACTGCGGGCGGCACGATGCCGTATGAGACTCTGCCTGAGTCGATTCGTTGGATGCATGACTTCTTCCCGATGGGTTATGCAGTGGCGGGTACGCGTCGTTTGGCGTATGGCATTAATGAGTCGAGCCTGTGGGGCATCATACTGGTTTTGACTCTGTGGGGTCTGGCTGGTCTGGTGTTGGGTTACATTGGCACGCGTCGTGATCGTACGTGGTCGCTGAAGAAGCTTGCACCGGAGATTACGGTGTAACGCGCCATGTTTGGTCGCACCGGGGAAAACTGTCTAATAAAATAGAGATATATCTGCAAAAAGGGAGGGAGGACTTCTGATGTTGCAGCGCCCAGTCGCTGAAGCTGCAAGTCGTCGTCCCGGCCGTACAGGTAGAACTCAGTTGAAGTTGTTCAACGCTGCTATGGAAATCATGGCCCAAAAGGGGCTTGAGTACGCCACTGTTGAAGAGGTGGCTGCCCGGGCGGGTGTTTCTAAGGGAACCGTGTATTACAATTTCGGTTCTAAGAAGACCATGGTGGATCAGCTGGTTCGGTACGGCACGCAGTTGCTGCTGAGCGATGCGAGTCGCGCGGCGTCGGTTCATTCTGATCCGCGTGAGGCGTTGCGGAGTGCTGTTCGCGCCGCGTTCCAGTATCTTGAGGACCGTCCGGGGTTTACTCGGATGTGGCTTTCGGAGGCGTGGAAGGGTGCGGATGGTTGGACTGATGCGATGAGCGATAACCGTTTGGATCTTCTGGATTATTTGGAGGAGATGACGGAGGCTGTGGCTCGCCGCTATACGGTTGATACCGCTCAGAATCCTCGTGCGATTGCGATCTCTATGTTCGGAGCGATTTATATGCTTGCTATGGATCGTGAAGTGCATCAGGCGGAGCGCAATGCTGAGGATGCAACGCGTGCTGTCATGCTGGTTGTAGATGGGTATATCCGTCATTAGGCGGACCCGTTGGGGTCTGTAGACGTAGCCGGGACTTTCGGGGTCGGGTGTCGAAAAGGGCACGGTGAAAGGGACCGTGAAGAGGGCGACACCCGGCTGCCGTACGCGGCACGATTACGCGGCACGATAGGTAGGCTCGTTCTTGCCCTCCTGTTGGGGGTGTGCTATAGTTTTCCACTGTTGGTGGTGTGTCCGAGCGGCCGAAGGTGCATCACTCGAAATGATGTTTGGTGTAAAAGCCAACGGGGGTTCAAATCCCTCCACCACCGCACTAACGAAAACCCGTCGAGATTCGTCTCGGCGGGTTTTTGCATGCCCGGATTGTCTCGGGTTGTTCCGGATTGGTTCCGGGGCGGTGCTGGCGGGCGGGTTGATGGATGCGTTGGTGGGTGGCTACGCGGCGGTATTTGCCTAGTTTTATAGGGTGTGTGCCACTTCCGGGGCTTTATCGGTGCTTGCTGATTTGGGGGTGGGTAAAATCGTATTATGCGTATTAAGATTCTTGACCACCCGCTGGTCTCTCACAAGATTAGTGTTCTGCGTGATAAGAACACTCCGTCCCCGATTTTCCGTCAGCTGGTTGATGAGCTGGTGACCCTTCTGGCTTATGAGGCGACTCGCGAGATCCGCGTGGAAGAGGTTGAGGTTGTGACTCCGGTGGCGACTACTACCGGTGTTCGTATTGCTGATCCGAAGCCGCTGGTTGTTCCGATTCTGCGTGCTGGTTTGGGCATGCTGGAGGGTATGACCCGTATGGTTCCGACCGCGGAGGTGGGTTTCCTGGGTATGGCTCGTAATGAGGAGACCCTGGATATTGTGACCTATGCTGAGCGTCTGCCGGAGGATCTGACTGGTCGTCAGGTGTACCTGCTGGATCCGATGCTGGCTACGGGTGGCACTCTGATTGAGGCTATTAAGTTCCTGCGTAAGCGTGGTGCTGAGTCTGTGACTTGTGTGTGCCTGATTGCTGCTCCTGAGGGCATTGCTGCTCTGGAGAAGGGCATTGAGGGTATGGAGAATGTTGACCTGTTCCTGGCTGCGCGTGATGAGCGTCTGAATGAGAAGGCGTACATTATTCCGGGTCTGGGCGATGCTGGTGACCGCCTGTACGGTCTGGCTGAGTAGTCTTTTAGCGTTATTTACGTGATGTGAGTGGGGCGCCTCTGCATATGTATGTGTGGAGGCGCTTTGCTGTGTCTTGGGAGTGTTCGGCGGGTCGCGTGCTGCAGAGTGGCGTTGTGTATCGGTGCGTGTCTAACGTGTCCGGGGCTTGGGCGGCGATGGTGCTGCTGGGTGCCGGCGTGGGTTTTTGAAACACACCACCTATTATGTGATGAGGAACACAATATGACACTGGGGGGAGCATTAAAACTTCAAGGGTATTCACAGCTCCACATGAAAATGCAGGGTGCACCCCATACATAACAGAAACCGTGAATATTTATGTGAGAAAAAAGCTGAAAGCCTCAGGTTCCGCATGAAACCTCCCAAAATGGGGGAAGGGTATTGTACTCCTCTTGGTGACAAAGGAGAATCCACTATGCTGAATCCGCTTGATTTATCCGTCAAATAGGAGAAATATTAAGTATGAGGATTGAGTCTCGAACAGGTATTGGGGACTGTTTGACTCGGCGTCACTTCCGGCGCACCCTACACTACGTACGACTGGGATCCCGTACACAGACTTTGAGAGAAGGTTGAACCATGTCAGGCGCAGTACCTGGATATGTCCACATCTCCCAGCGCGGCCGCGCCGCTAAGCGCCAGGTCGTGCAGCCTCAGCGTCCCGCTGCGCAGGCCGCAACGTTGCGTCCGATGACTTTCTCAGCCGGTGATTCTGCCCATAAGCAGGCTCAGGAAAATGAGGCACGCGGCTTCGTGCTCTATGTGGGTTTGAACGAGGAGCTTGCCGCAGCGAATGGCACTTCCCTGGTGCGTATCGTTCAGGATTTGCGTACTTATGCACACCATCTGGCTCCCGAGTCGGAGTCGTACGCCGCTGTGGCGTTGGCTCCGGTGAATGCTGAGGGTAGCGACCTTGAGGTGGTGCGTAACGCGTTGGGCGATCCGACCGCAATGTACATGCACCCGGAGGCGAACGTTACCCGCGAGGCAGAGACCACGAATAGCCACTCCTCGGGTGTGCTGATTGACTTGGCGCGCCGCGAGGTGTTCCTGGATGGTGAGCCGCTCATGCTGACCTTCAAGGAATTCGAGCTGTTGGCACACCTGGTGGAGAATTCTTCTCGCACCGTGGGCCGTGAGGAGCTGCTGAAGGCGCTGTGGAGCTCGGGCGACGAGCATCCGCATGAGCGTACGATTGACGTGCATATTCGTCGTCTGCGTTCGAAGCTGGGTCGCCTGTCGGGTACCGTGCGTACGGTGCGTGGTCAGGGTTACCGCTTCTTTGAGCACCCCGAAGTTGTTGTCTGGGCTGCTCCGGAATACTCAATCTAGCGTGTACAGAATTTAGCTTCTGCAGAGTGCACCCCGGTGTGCTGGCGTGATGCCGGTGCGCCGGGGTTTACTTGTGCCTACTCTTAGTCGTCAGTATGCGCGTGTGGTGGCGGCGTGCGGGACGTTCCGGCACCCTCTAGATAGAATGGATGTATGGCTGAAAATTCTTCCAACACTGCATCTGGTTCGCGCCGCGGCGGGGTCAAGCGTCTGATTATTATGCGCCATGCGGAGGCTGATTGGGGTCTGAATGACTTTGATCGTCCGCTGACGAAGCGCGGTCACGAGCAGGCTGCCGCCGCGGGTGCCTGGCTGGCTTCTCGTGGCTATATTCCGGAGCAGATTATGTCGTCGGCGGCTTTGCGTACTCGCCAGACGACGACGTGGGTTTCGGATGGTTTGGGGGCGAAGGCGCCTACCGCTCATTTGGATGAGGGTCTGTATGAGGTGTCTGCGTCCCGCATTATTGCGCGCATTAACAGCGTTTCGGAGAATGTTCATTCTCTGATGGTGGTGTCGCATCTGCCCGGTGTGCAGGATGCCGCGCAGCGTCTGATGAGCCCTGATTCCGACCCGAACGCGTCCATGGATGTGTATTACGGCTTCCCGCCCTCTTCTATTGCGGTGTTTGAGGTGCCGGGGGAGTGGGCTCTGCTCGATGGTGCGGATGCGCGCCTCGTGGACTTCAAGAGCTTTTAGACCGGGTACTTCTAGGCTTCGTGCCCGAATGAAATGGGTAATGTAAAAGCCCCGTACCAGCTGGTACGGGGCTTTTTGTGGCGGAGACGGGGGGATTTGAACCCCCGGTCGAGTTTAACCCCGACCCTTCATTAGCAGTGAAGTCCATTCGGCCGCTCTGGCACGTCTCCACGGTGCGCTCGTGAGCGCATCCCTATAAGAATATAGGCTGTTTTGCGCTTGGTCAATTCGGCTCGTACTTTGGGGGATATCTCTGAGTATGTGTTGCTTTATAGGGTGGACTATGGATTGTGCGCTTTGAGGCTCATACACATTTTCGATAGACTGCTACTGTCCAACCGATAAATAGAAGGCGTCTCTGGCGTGTGATTTTTCCATGTAGCGTTGCCAGAGTCGTCTTATTTACTCAACGAAATGAGAAATCATGTCTGAAAACCCCAACAACCCCCAGCCCCAGTTCAACCAGGACCCCCAGTTCAGCCAGCAGGCCCCTCAGTATGGTCAGCAGGCTCCTTACGGTGTGCCCGTTCAGACCCCTGAACAGCAGGCTCAGGCGAAGAAGGCAAAGACTCTGTCGATTGTCTCTCTGGTGAGCGGTATTGTGAGTTTCTTTGTCTTGGGTTACATCCTTGGTGTTGTGGCTATTGTGACCGGCCGCCTGGCTATGAACAACCCTGAGCTGAAGAACCGCGGTATGGCTATTGCCGGTACTGTTCTGGGTGCCGTCAGCATTATTTTGCTGGTTGCTCTGAGGATTTTTGTAAAGTACTAAGATTGAAGCTACCTGCAGTAGCCTCATAATTTGAGGAAGCCCGCGTGTACTCCGTGTGCACGCGGGCTTTTGCACGCCTAATTAGTTTTCTAATTAGTGCATATATGGTGCGTATAGCTCCAGAATGACGAATTCGTTTGTGTCCACCTCAGTGATGGGTTAGGGTGGGTAATGTTTAATGCACACCATTCACACGAAAGAGGGACCATATGTCTCAGAACCCGCAGGACTCTAACTCCTACGACTATAACCCGGAATACGGCAACCTGAACGAGCAGAACGCTCAGAACGGCCAGTACGGTCAGCAGCAGTACCAGCAGCCTGCTCAGTACGGTCAGCCCATGATGGTGCCCGTCGGCATCGTTCAGAAGACCCCCGAGCAGCTTGCCGGTGAGAAGGCCGGCCAGACCTCCATGGTGCTCGGCATTATTGGCCTGATCTGCAACTTCTTTGTTAGCTGGTGGCTGTTCGGTCTGCCCTCGCTGATTATGGGTGTTATCGGCATTATGAAGGCTAATGAGGCTGAGCGTTTTGGCACTGCAGCTTCGGGCGGTCGCATCATGGGCTGGATTAACGCAGCTTTTGGTGGCCTGTTCTTGGTTGTATTCGGCGGTATCCTGCTGCTGGGTCTTATCGGTGTGGCAGGCGCTGCTTCTTCCTCTTCTAACCACTTCGCTGAACTGGTCAGCACCCTGGCACTCTTCTAAGAGCTCTTTCACAGGGTATAGCGGAAGCCCCGTTCCTCAATGTGAGGAGCGGGGCTTTTGCGTACCTGATAAGGCACGTATCCAGCGCATCAAAGTCTGTTGTGCGGGGTTGCATAACGGCCTTAGTTGTACCCGTTCCATTCATGGGTTAGGGTGAATTAGGTTTAACACACACCAGCCGTACGAAAGTGAGATGCCGTGTCTCAGACTCCTCGGGGTTCAGACCCCTACGACTACAACCCGGACTACAACCGTCTGAACGAGCAGTACAACCAGAATAGTCAGTATGGGCAGAACGCTCAGTACGGTCAGTATGGTCAGGGTTCTTACGGTCAGTACGGGCAGAGCTCCTATGATCAGTATTCCTATGACCAGTACGGGCAGGATTCGTATAGCCAGTATAGCCAGAATCAGTACGACCCGTACGGCCAGCAGTACCAGCAGCAGTATCAGTACGGTCAGCCCATGATGGTTCCTATTGGTATTGTTCAGAAGACCCCTGAGCAGCTTGCCGGTGAGAAGGCCGCTCAGACTTCCACGGTGCTAGGTATTATCGGTTTGGCGTGTATTGTGACTCTCAGCTGGTGGCTGTTTGGTCTGCCTTCCCTGATTCTGGGTGTTATCGGCGTTATGAAAGCTAATGAGGCTGAGCGTTTCGGTGCCGCTGCTTCGGCAGGTCGCATCATGAGCTGGATTAGTGTAGCCATTGGTGGCATGTTCCTGGTGCTTTTCGGTGGAAGTCTTCTGCTGGCGATTATGTTGGCCCTTTCTGATTCTGCAGCTAATTCTAGACTGGTGGATGCCGCGCAGATGTTGGCATTCTTCTAAAAGCTTTCGCCCTCACTGGAGGGTGTGCAAAAGCCCCGTTCCTCAATGTGAGGAGCGGGGCTTTGCTGTGTATATGCCGTATGTTTCGTGGATTGGGCTCGACATGCTTGTTCCCCCAGCAGGGAAAGTCTAGGGTGGGCTTAACACCCGGTATTGAAAGGTTATGATGCAACGATGCAGGATCCAATCCTTGGCCCGTATTCCGACCCAGTAGCTGGTCTGCGCTCGAAACCTCATCGCCACAAACAGGGTGCTGATATTGAAGAGCCCCCTATGATGCAGAGCGGTGGGAAAACAGCGACTAATCTAGGGGAGCGAGCCTCCCAACTTTCACTCACTTTCGGTGTGCTCGGCCTCATCAACATCTTGGTGTTGGGTTCGTGGTTTTTCGGTATCCCCACCATCATCTTGAGTGTCCTTAGTCTACATAAAGCTAAGGAAGCGGATAGTTACGGCGTAGTTTCTCTTGCGGGTCGAATCCTGAGCTGGATAGCTATCGCCATGCTTGCCCTTGGGTACGTACTGATTGTGTGGGCGTGGTTCAACGCCAAATAGGTTTTTGCGAAGCACTAGGCTGAGGTATTCAACTAACGCGTGTAGATTCTGAAAGGTTGTGGATGCGATGTCACAGCTACCCCAAAACAACGAAGATTTCGATTACAACCCCGAATACGCCAAGCCCCACCGGGGGAGCGACAGCGTGCAGTCTGTTATGGGCGACCAGCCGTTACCCGCGAGTGAGTTCTCTTCGAGCGTGTGGAAGATGGACCCTGGCGAAAAAGCCGCAAATCTCTCCCTGATTTTCGGTGTCTTCGGTATGCTTGCTCTCGCCCTAGCGTTTTGGTGGGTTTCCCATGGCTTTGGTATCGGTATGCCAATAATCATTGCTACGCCATTACTGAGCCTCTTGGGGCTCTGGCAAGCACGAGTGGCAAGACAGCACGGTGAAGACGCCAATGTGGGTCTGCTTCTCAGTGGGATAGGAATTGTCATTGTTATCGCAATTGTCGGCTTCATCGTAATGATTGGGTTTGCTCTGTACGGCTTCAATGATGCAGGCCCGTCGACGAGCCTGAGCGCTCTCTCACTTCGATAGCCACGTAACACCCGGTATTGAAAGGTCGTGGATACAATGTCGTCCTACTACCCGCAAGAGCCCAACCCCTTCGACCGGAATTTCGGCTACAAGGGGCTAAAACAGAATAAAAACACGAGCGAACACTATGACGACTACAACCCGAATGAGCGCTACGACCCTGATAGTCGGCCCCCGCTGACACCGCTCCCGAACAAGAGAAGAGAGCCTTCTGAATGGGGTCTGGGGGAACGAGCATCCCAACTCTCACTTGCCTTCGGCGTGCTCAGCCTTGTCAGCGTTGCGGTATGGGGCTGGTGGCTTTTCGGTATCCCTTCTGTTGCCCTGGGTGCTCTTGGTCTATGGAAGGCTAAGGAAGCAGATCGCTACGGTGCGATTCCTGCCGCGGGTCGCGTGCTGAATTGGGTGGCCATTGTCAGCTTTGTGCTCGTGAACGTCTGGACACTGTGGGTGTGGGTACGCAGTTATTAGGCGTTTTTGTCAGGTGTAGGAGCTTTCGATAGTAGGTGCATAGGGTGAAGCTAATATCTATTGTGCGTGGAATGTGAAAGGTTATGATGCCCCAAAATAATGAAGTTTTTGATTACAACCCCGAATACGCCAAGCTCTACCAGGGAAATGGCAGCCCGCAGTCTGACGCTGACGACACGGACGATTGGCAGCAACGCGCGAGCGAGCTACCTCCCGAGGCACAAGGGGCACGAGACGGTAAAAAGGCAGCGAACGTCTCCCTACTCTTTGGCTTCCTCGGCCTCCTGTTTTTCTTTCTAGGGTGCTGGTTGTTTATCCATGATTTTGACAGTGGTGGTCTGCGGATAGTTATCGTTGCGCCGTTGCTGAACGTCCTAGGTGCCTGGCAGGGGCGGGTAGCGAATCGGCACGGTGTGCCTGCCCTAGCGGGTCGTATTCTCAGCTGGGCGGGTGTAATTTTTGCTCTTCCCTTCGCTATCCTCGGCGCTTTGTTGTTGATTGTTATGACCGGCGGCATATAACGATGTCGACTCCACGGGGAGTCAGCATGTCTTCTTGCTCTAGTGGATTAGGGGAGAGGCTAGGGGTAATACTTCTCCAACGTTGAATGTGAAAGGTTGTGGATGCGATGTCGCAGCTACCCCAAAACAATGAAGATTTCGATTACAGTCCCGAGTACGCCAAGCTCTACCAAGCGAATGACAGCCAGCCGTCCGATGTTGACGACACGGACGATTGGTCTCAAAGTGCGAGCGAGCAACCTTCCGACGTGCAGAGGGAACAGGTCGGTGAAAAGGCCGCGAGCTCCTCCCTGATGTTCGGCTTCCTCGGTCTCATGTCTCTCTTCCTAGGAATTAGCTGCCTTGCCAATGGCCTTGCAGCTGGTCTAGTTCCAGCCTTCATTGCGCCATTCCTGAGCATCTTAGGTATCTGGAAGGCTTTCGGGGCAAGAGAGTATGGTGTCCGCGCCACCGGAGGCCTAATCCTCAGCCTGGTAGGAATTATCATCGCCCTTGCTATCATCGCCCTCATCCTGCTGATTCTGAACGCCTTGTCAGGCATACACTAACGATGCCCCCGGCAACTCGAAATGGTGTGTGTAAAAGCCCTGTTCCTCGATGTGAGGAGCGGGGGCTTTGCTGTGTATATGCCGTATGTTTTGTGGAATCGGCTTGACATGCTTGTTCCCTCGGCGGGGGAAGGCCTAGGGTGAAGTTAACACCCCCCTCGTGCGGAATGTGAAAGGTTGTGGATGCGATGTCGCAGCTACCCCAAAACAATGAAGATTTCGATTACGAGCCCGAATACGCCAAGCTCTACCAGACAAATGACAGCCAGCCGTCCGACGCTGACAACACGGACGATTGGACGCAACGCGCGAGCGAGCAATCTTCCGGCGTGCGAAGGGCACAAGACGGTCAAAGGGCAGCAAACTCCTCCCTGCTTTGCGGTTTCCTCAGCCCGCTGTCTTTCTTTCTAGCGTTCTGGTTGCTTGCCCAGGGCCATGGAGAAAATGGTGCTCTGCAGTTAGCTATCGTTGCGCCGTTGCTAAACATCCTGGGTCTCTGGCAGGGGTTCGTAGCAAGGCGGCGCGGTACGCGTGCCATCGGTGGTCTGGTTCTTAACGGACTGGGGCTATGCTTCTTCATCGGTATCGCCGCCCTCATCATGATGATTCTGAACGCCTTGTCGCACATCAATTAACGACGCCCCCGGTAACTCGAAAAGGTATATGCAGAGAGCCCCGCTCCTCAGCGCGAGGAACGGGGCTCTCTGCGCTCCACATGAGGAGCAGAAGCTAAAACGCGGATGGTAAGGGATTTGAACCCTTGAGACGGGGTTACCGCCTACTGGTTTTCAAGACCAGCTCCTTCGGCCGCTCGGACAACCATCCATACGCACCAGAGACCGGCATTTTATGGCAATACCGTGCCGCAGGGCACTACGAGATTATCTCATGCGATAAGCTTTCTGTAAATCGCGCACCAACGATGGTGCTTCCGGCAATGAGGAGGACTCATGAGAGCAATTATTGAGAACAGTCACGGTGGACCTGAGGCTCTGACAATCAGCGAAGTCCCCGCACCCGTACCCCGATCCCACGAAGTTCTCATCCGTGTTCACGCCGCCGGAATCAACCGCGCCGACGCCCTGCAACGCCGCGGATTCTACCCGCCGCCCGCCGGTGCAAGCCCCATCTACGGCCTCGAAGTAGCCGGCGTTATTGAGGCGGTCGGTGAGGGCGCATCCGTGGAGAACCGGGGAACCTCCGTCATGGCGCTCCTCGCTGGAGGCGGCTACGCCGACTACGTGACCGTCCCCGTAGACCACGTGCTACCCGTACCCGAACAGCTGAGCTTCGCAGAAGCCGCCGGCATTCCCGAAGTCGCGGCAACCGTCTACTCGAACCTGGTGCTCACCTGCGGTATGAGCATGAACCCCGCCGAAAACCTTAAGGAAGACGGCGAACCGGCGGTGGTGCTCATTCACGGCGGTACCGGCGGTATCGGTGTGCACGCTATTCAGCTGGCGCTCGCCGCGGGCACTCGTGTGTTCGCGACCGTGAGCACCGAGGAAAAAGCAGAATATGTGCGCTCACTAGGTGCAGAACCCATTATTTATACCGAACATTCGTTCCGTGAAGTTCTGCTGGCTGAAACCAGCGGACGCGGCGCCGACTACATCCTCGACGTCGTGGGCGGAAAGTACCTGGACGATAACCTGCACACCCTCGCCGACGGCGGGCACCTGTGCATTATCGGCCTGCAGGGCGGCGCCAAAGCAGAAGTGAACCTGGGCTACATGCTGACCCGTCGCCTGTCGGTGCACGCTACGAGCCTACGCACCCGTTCGGATCAGCAGAAGGCTGAGATTCTGCGCGGTGTACGCGAACACGTGCTGCCGCTCATCGAATCCGGCAGGATTGGCGTAGGCCTGGACCGTATCTTCGACATGGAGGAGGCGGCTGCCGCCCACGAGTACTTCGACTCGGGCCAGCATCGCGGCAAGATTGTGCTGCGCATGGTCTAGAGATCGCAGCGCTCCCCGTGGTGTCGTATCAGGTGGGCGCCGCTTCGGGTCGGTGCCGCAGGGGGCGTTGCACGGGGGGCGTCGCGTGAGGGGCGTGATGAAAATCTGGGTCGAAATGATTAACTGACTGCTGACATCTCGTCACTAAAAGAGATTTAGGGTAACCTAAGTATAGGGAGGTTTGCGGGTCGCCACAGAGTCCAACGCCGGCAGCCTCCACCGACCAACAAACACGGCACACACACCACGCAGAGGAGGACACATGGGACTGAAAAGCTACCTGCAATCACGCCGCGACGACGCCGAACTCGGCAAAGGCATCTGGCGCCGATCCCACGACCGGTTCATTCGCGGCATTGACCGCTTCCACCAGGTCCTCGAACGCCTAGCGGCAACCGATTCGTCCGCCTCCATGATCGAGCTCATCGTGCCGGACGCCAACGCGCTCGCCGACCTCATCCCGCGCGTGCGTGCGGTCGTTATGGAGGCGCACCGCCTCGCCCCCAGCGACGGCGATATTCCCGCCTCCCCGTTCGGCACCTACTCCGACCTGAACCGCGCCCTCTCCAAGGCGGGTAACGCCGTGGCACTCTGCGCCGAAGCACTCGCCATGGCACGCTGCTTCGGCGAATGCGCCACCGGATGCGACCGCCAGGTGAGCGTGCACCGCCGCGTGGAAACCGTCATCCAGCACATTGAGGATGCCGAACGTCTGATTCAGCGCGCCCAGAAGGAAGCAACCGGCGAGCTGATCTTCGACGATGGAATCCCCGTGGGCCGCACCCAACTTGTTGAGGCATAGTGTTGGTTGATGCACAACACTGGGGCCTAAATCGCGGTCAACAGGCGAGTTAGTTTGATGTGCACTTCAACAGGCGATACGCTTAAAGAAGGGGTGTAGGACACTTCTTGTGCGGTTCCGTCACAATGGAGGTGACGACTGACGCGATGGTACGCGCGGAAGAACCGCAGGCTTTTTCCTGCCCCTCTACGGCACAACCCAATGCATATACAATTCACGGAAGAAGTCACACACCATGTTTGAATTCCACCGCAACGAGCGTGCGCGTCAGCTGCGCCCCAGCCTCTCACGCTCCTGGCTCCTCGTGCGCGCCAACTCCACCGAAGAAGTTTTTGAAAAGGCCTTCGAATCCGAGGCTGACTCCATCATCATCGACCTCGAAGACGGCTGCCCCCCTGAAGAGAAGGACGCCGCCCGCGAACAGGTCGTCCGTATGCTCAACTCCGGCGTGGTCGCATGGGTGCGAATCAACGCCATCACCACCGAACACTGGTGGAAGGACGTTAAGGCCCTCAAGAACGTGAAGGGCCTGCGAGGCGTCATGCTCGCCACCGCAGAGCACGCCACCGACATCGACCGCACCGCAGCCGAGCTGCCCGCCGGTACCCCCATCATCGCGCTGATTGAGTCCGCACTCGGCGTACACCACTCCGTCGAAATTGCCCGCGCAATCGGCACCTTCCGCCTTGCATTCGGTGCGGGCGACTACCGCCGCGACACTGGCTCCTCCGCAACCCCCATGGCGCTCGCCTACGTGCGTTCGCAGCTGGTCATCGCCTCCACCCTGGGCGGTCTGCCCGGCCCCATCGACGGCCCGACCCTCGGCGCATACGGCGCTGACCTCTCCAAGGCATGCGGCTACGCGAATGACCACGGCATGACCGGTAAGATCACCCTGGACATCCGCCAGACGGAGACCATCAACGCGGCATTCTCCCCCAGCGAGATCGAAATCGAAGAAGCACACCAGATGCTTGACGTGCCCCTCGACGGTCCCCGTGATGGCTCCTACCTGCCGCGTTACCTGCGCGCAAAGAAGGTTAAGGAACTCGCCAAGGTTTACGGCCTGTGGGGCAAGACCGACAGTGACTTCCAGCGTGCCTCCAAGTAAGGTGCTGGCGTAAAGTACACGCGTAAAAAGCCGCGCATCCGAACCCCGAACGGGGAACCGGATGCGCGGCTTTTGTCTGCCTAAAACCTCATGAGGCTACAGCCTGGTGGACTGCCGGTCGGCGGTCTAGTTGCGGGGCGACTTGCCGCCCGTCAACGCATGAGCGCACACGTACGAAGTCACCAAAGAAATCACAATCGGCACCAAGAACGAGGTGTCATCCTCATACACGGAACGGTAGAAGAACCACACCGCCAAAGAAACCACCAGCGCCAACACGTACACCAGAGCAAAACGCATCGTGGGGCTCATCGGGCGTGCAGAACCCGCGGAGGGGCGACCAGCCTGCGAACGGTTCTGCAGACGCTGAGTATACGAAGAACGAGAAGACATGAGAATCTCCTAAAAATCGACGGTGACATCCTGCGAGATCAGCGATATCTCTCAGATGCTAAAAACCGCCGCAACACACCGGAAACCGGCACGCGTTACGGCGGATGTGGAGCCCCCAGTGGGATTCGAACCCACGACCTTTTCTTTACGAGGGAAATGCTCTACCCCTGAGCTATAGAGGCACATACGCTGCCGTTCCCAACCGCCCGAAAGCAGCCGGCGAACAGTGCATACCCCGCAATAGTACCAAAAAGGCGGGGGAGAGGCTAATTACTTTCAACACCGCGACCGCAGGCGCGAGCAGGCGGCAGGGATCCTATGGCGTGCACTGCATTCACCCCACAAACCCGCCCGAAGATAGGGAATGTTCAGGGCAGGGGCATACAATAAACCCTGTAACCACGGCGGCTGACAGCGTTTTGACACGCTCCAACCACAGGCCAGCTGCCATCCACTGATAGAGAGGAACCACCATGACTTCCCCCCTCAACCGCCGCACCCTGCTGCTGGGCGTAGTGCCCGCCGCCCTGGGACTGAGCGCATGCGGTTCCAGCTCCTCCCAGTCTTCGTCTTCTTCGGCGGCGTCGGCATCTGCAAGCGGTTCGGCGAGCGCCTCCGCAAGCACCGCCGCTGCCTCGGCAAGCGCCACTGCGAGCGCTTCGGCATCCGCTGACCCCTCGGCTAGTGCTTCGGCAACCGCCGATGACGGTTACGTCGGCTACCGCCTCAACCGCGAAGTACCCGGTGCAGGCACCGCAACCCTGTACACCGACTACCAGTGCCCCTACTGTGCCAAGGTAGAACCCAAGTTCGAAGAAGCCGCCAAGAAGCTCGACGGCATCATGAACGTGACCGTGCGCAACATGCCGCTGAACATGCACGCCAACGCCGTGCCCGCCGCACTCGCCGTAGAAGCCGCAGCAGCGCAGGGCAAGCACGTCGAAATGGCAAATAAGCTCTTCGCCACCCAGAACGACTGGAAGAACATCAAGGAACGCGACAAGCTGCGCACCCTCTTCAACGACTACGCCAAGGAACTGGGCCTGAACACCGAAGAGTTTGATAAGGCTCTGCTCGACTCCGAAACCATCAAGCCCATTCAGCGCGACTACGAGCACGCCGTGAAGATCGGTGTGAAGGGCACCCCCACCTTCGTCGTGAACGACAAGGTCGTTGAGGGCCTGGATTCGTCCTCCTCGGTGGATGATTTGGTTAGCACCTTCAAGCGTGAAGCTGGCGTGAAGTAGTGGCGCACATTCAGCTCTCCGGTGGTCAGCGCGCCGAAATTCACCCCGACGGGTTCAGCGACCACGGCTACGTCCTCGAAATCGGTGGCGCCGAGCAGTCCCACGTGGACGTGCAGAACCCCGACTACGTGTTCTACGAGTACCTGCGCCGCATCGCGAATACGGTGGATGCGCTCGCACCCGCCGGTGAACCCATCACCGCCGCACACCTGGGTGCCGGTGCGCTCACCCTCGTGCGCTATATTCAGGCGACCCGCCCCGGCTCCCACCAGGTTGCCGTGGATATTGAGCCCGAGCTCATGGGCTTCGTGACGGACCGCCTGCCGCTACCTGCCGGTACCGACTGTCGGCTAGTAGTGGGGGACGCTCGCGAGCAGCTGGCGAACCTGCCGGAACTGCTGGGCGTGCCCGGCTTCGATGCGATCATCCTTGACATTTTCACCGGCATGGACGCACCCGCACACCTGGCAAACCGCGACTTCTACCGCGAACTCAAGGACGCCCTGAGCGAGCGCGGCATGGTCGCCATCAATGTGGGTGACGACGCGGGTCTGCCCTTCTTCCAGCTGCAGGCAACCGCCATGCTGGAAGTCTTCGACCACGTGTGGTGCCTGTGCGAAAGCTCCATGCTCAGCGGGCAGAACGAAGGTAACCTCGTGCTGGTTGGTACCGCCCGCGAGCTGGATGAGGACACTCGGGACTGGCTGTACGCCCTGGGCCCGCATCCGGCGGAGGTGCTCACCACCGATGAGCTGCGCGACCTGCTGGAAGAGCTGGCTGAGAGCTAAACCCGGCATACAAAACCGTTGAGGCGGGTACCTAGCTGGTACCCGCCTCAACGGTTTTCTCTATGTTTCTCTATGGCTTTTCTGTATGCCGCGCGCCGGCAGAGTTTTGGTTTTTACTCAGGTAGCGGCATGGGGACGGGGTCCTTGCCGTCATCCTCCTGCTGGGTGGAACCACCCTTCGTGGTGCTTAGCGTAATGCCCACACTCGCGGTCATCAGCAGGAAAATCGCCACCCAACGAATCGGGCCGGTCTCCTGATTCAGCAGCGCCCAACCGGCAATCGCCGCAATGGCGGGCTCCAAACTCATCAATACACTAAATACGCGTTCCGGCAGGTTGCGCAGAGCCATCAGCTCCGCGCTATAGGGAATCACCGAAGCGAATATGGCGGTACCAAAAATTGTGAGGAGCAGCATCGGATCCTGCGCCGCATTCCAGATCGGCTGAGGCGCCGGAACAACCGCCGCCACCGGGGCAATAAACGCAGCACCAACGAGCATCGCCACCGCCAGGCCGCTCACACCCGGAACCAGGGCACCCACCTTCGCGCTGGAGCGGATATACAGCGCCCAGAACACGCCAGCAATCAGGGCGAACGTCAGACCTGGGTAGTCGGTATCCTTGCCGACCGCCGCCTCATAGCCGAGCACCAGCATGCCCGCCAGGGCGCAGAGCACCCACACCGCGTCGCGGAGCCTGCGGGTCAGCATAGACGCCAAAGCCAGCGGGCCCAAGAACTCCACCGCAACCGCCAAACCAATCGGGATGCGGTCAATCGCGCAATAGTAGAAGCCGTTCATCAGACCGAAAGTCATACCGAAAATAATGACGGCACGCCACTGCTCCTTCGACCAAGACAGCGCTCCCGGCGGCATTTCGCCGCCGCGGCGGGTACGCCAACGGGCTGCCAACCACACGGCGCTACCGACCACAATGGAAGCAATGGTCAGGCGGCTGACGGTAACAGCCAGAGCGCCAAACAGCGGGAAAAGAGTAATCGCGAACGCGGCACCGAACTGCAATGACGAGCAGGATATCAGCACAAACATAACGCCCAGTGCGGGGCGTTGGTGGGTGGTATGCGACAAGGTTCTCCTCCCAGCGCCTCACGAGGAGGCGGTGCATCTCTCAAGGTGTACAAATGACGTATCGATTTGGGTGGGGGCAAGAACCTGAACAGCGCAGTTAAAGAGAGCACCCCCGGGCAACACGAGATACTATCCTACTCGTTACCCGGGGGTGCTAGAAACCGTTGACACGGCTAAAGCTCAGTCGTTTAGAGGCCCTTCGCCTCACGGTCAGCCTTAATCTGAGCGGCAGAAGGAATCGTAATGGAGCTAGTCGCCATCTGCGCAATATCAACCGCGTGAGCATCCACCGCACCGGGCAGGTAACGGTCGGGATCATCCATAGTGCCCTCCTCCAGCGCCTTCTTCTGCGCACGGGCGTGAGAAATTGAAATGCCGATACTCGCAGCCACCAACAGAGAAATAGCAACCCAACGAACCAGGCCGGTCGCCTCACCAAGCACCACAATACCCACAGCCGCCGCAATCGCAGGCTCCAGGGACAGCACCACGCTATAAATATGCGCGGGCAGCAGGCGCAGGGAAGAAACCTCACCCAGCGCCGGCAGGGCAGAAGCCAGCAGACCCATCAGGCAGCCAATAGCCAGCAGGTTCACATCCTGGGTGACCTTCAACAGGTTATTGCCGCTAATCAGGAACGGGAACGGCAGAACCAGCAGGGTAGAGACAACGTTACCCGCGACCATGCCGCCCATGCCCGGAATCAGCGCACCCACCTTCTCCGTTGCCAGAATATAGGCGGCGCGAGAAATAGCGGTCAGGATCGAGAAAATCACACCCATCAACGCGAAATCTTCAGGCTTTGCCTGGGACTCAGCCGTCAGAATCGCCATGCCCGTAAATGACAGAGCAATCCACACTAGATCCAGCTTGCGGCGCGACATAACCGTCGCCAGCACCAGCGGACCCATAAACTCAATAGCCACCGCAATCGCCAGCGGAACCTGCTCAATCGCCACATAGAAGAAAGCATTCGCACCGGTCAGGGCGACACCGAGGACAATGACCGTCAGCCACTGTTGGCGGGTCCACGAACGAATCTGCGGGCGGAAGAACACCCACAGCAGGACAGAAGAAGTCAGCAGGCGCAGAGTGACCACGCCCCAGGGGCCCAAGTCGCCCATCAGCTGTTTGGCGAGAGCCGCACCGAACTGCGCCGAAATAATCGCGCCGGTCGCGTACGCAACACCCAGCCCCTGAGTCGCCAGGGGAGAACGCGCTGCATCGGGCGTATGGGTGGAAGAAGTCATAGAATTCCTTATTAGTCCAGAAGAGGTATCAGCCGCTATCTGTCATCAGGCGCGACCCGAATCATCGTGAAACAGGTCACGCACTATGCAAACAATGAATAGTGTGTAATCTACGACAATTTTACGCGCTTTAAAATTGGGCGCAAATAGAGACCAAAACACCTTAACAACCCGTCGAAAACCTCCACGCCCTCGGTGAAATTAAGCCCCCAAACCCCACCACAGGCCCCATATTCAGGAAATATTTACCAAGCCGTGATTTACTGAGAGCATGCTTGACCCGAAGAAGTCTCTATTCGATGAAGACGGCAACCCCCGTCCCGCGCTAACCACCACCCTCGACAACGTACTGCGCATGCAGCGACCACTCGCGCTGTCCATCGTCAAAAAACTGCGTGAAGCGCACCCCGACGAAACCCCCGAACAGATCCACAAGCGCCTCGACCGCACCTACCTGCGCGACATCACCGCCATCGGCGGCGTCACCGGTGCATCCGCATTCGTGCCCGGCGTAGGTACCGTCACCTCCATGAGCCTGTCCGCGCTCGCCGTCGGCGGCTACCTCGAACGCACCGCACTCTACGCCCAGGCCGTCGCAGAACTGCACGGCGTGCACGTACACGACCCCGAAACCGCTCGCTCCATGGTCATGGCAATCATGCTCGGCGAAGAAGGCTCCCAGCTCATGAACACCGTGCTGCTGCAGACCGGCAAGGCAGGCGGCGTCTCCAGCAAGTGGGGCATGCTGCTCGGCAACTCCTCCAACGGTAAGATGTTCAGCGTCGAACGCACCATCCGAAACCTGTTCATCCGCCGATTCCTTACCCGCCAGACCGGCGCACTGCTCGGCCGCGCCCTGCCCTTCGGTGTAGGCGCAGTCGTTGGCGGTGGCGCAAACCTGACCCTCGGCAAGGACGTTGTGCGCAACACCCGCCGAGCCTTCGGCGACGCACCCGCCTACTTCCCCGCAGAGCTCATGATTACCCCGCGTGCACCGCGCGTACAGGGCGGCGAAAGTTCGGAAGGCTCCACCAGCGTGGCTGGCTCCCTGCTCAAGGGCGTCAAAGACGCAGGTAAGGCAGCTGGCAAGGTCTTCACCCGCGGCAAGGGCAACGACACCGAAACCGGCCACCGCCGCATGCTCGGCCGCTAAACCTGCCGGCTAGCAGAACATAGCAAAGACCCAATACACTAAAGACCCCGAATCCCTGAATACAGGGACCCGGGGTCTTTAGTGTATATCTTTGCTACGGACTAAGCGTTCTTCGCGTGATCGAGCAGCTGAGCCGCAATACCGTTATAGGTGTGCGGAGTCAGCGCCGACAGACGCGCCTCAGCCTCGGGGGACAGGCCCAAAGTAGCCACGAACTCCTTCAGACGAGCAGCATCCACGCGGTGACCGCGAGTCAGCTCCTTCAGACGCTCATACGGGTTCTCCATGCCCGGAACACCCGCGATAGCCTCAGCACGCATCACCATCTGGATCGCCTCAGCCAGAACCTCCCAGTTGGAATCCAGGTCAGCGGAAATAACATCGGTTGCGATATCCAGGCGCTGCAGACCCTTCACCACGTTGGAGATAGCCAGCACCGAGTGGCCAAACGCCACACCAATATTGCGCTGCGCCGAGGAGTCGGTCAGGTCACGCTGCCAACGAGAAGTCACCAGGGTCGAACCCAGCGAATCCAGCAGCGCGTTCGACAGCTCCAGGTTAGCCTCCGCATTCTCAAAACGAATCGGGTTCACCTTGTGCGGCATGGTCGACGAACCGGTCGCACCAGCCACCGGAATCTGACGGAAGAAACCAATCGAAATGTAGCTCCACACATCGGTGCAGAGGTTGTGCAACACGCGGTTGAAATGAGCGATATCCGAGTACAGCTCAGCCTGCCAGTCGTGCGACTCAATCTGAGTAGTCAGCGGGTTCCAGGTCAGACCCAGGTGCTCCACAAAACCACGAGAAATCTTCTGCCAATCAGCGCTCGGCACCGACGCATAGTGCGCGGCGTAAGTACCGGTCGCGCCGTTAATCTTGCCGAGGAACTCAGTCGCCTTCACGTGCTTGACCTGGCGCTTCAGGCGGTAGGCGAGCACGCCCATCTCCTTACCCAGGGTGGAGGGGGTCGCCGGCTGACCGTGAGTACGGCACAGCATCGGCACGTCACGGCCGTCCTCAGCCAGCTTCAGCAGAACCTCAATCAGCTCCTCCGCAGCAGGGATCCACACGTTCTCAACGGCGTCCTTGATACCCAGCGCGTAGGAGAGGTTGTTAATGTCTTCGGAGGTGCAGCCGAAGTGAACCAGCGGCACCAGGTGGCCCAGGCCCAGGCCCTCCAGGCGGCGACCAATGTAGTACTCGACCGCCTTCACGTCGTGAACGGTCACGGCCTCAATCTCAGCCAGCTCCGCCACAGAATCAGCGTTGAAATCGGTCACAATAGCGCGCAGGCCCTTCTTCTGCTCCTCGCTCAGCGGGGACAGGCCCGGCAGCACCTCGTGCTCGCACAGGTAAATGAACCACTCAACCTCAACGTGGATGCGGTCGCGGTTCAGCGCCGCCTCAGAAAGGTAGTTGGTCAGGGGCGCGGTCACGGATGCGTAGCGTCCGTCCAGGGGGCCCAGCGCAAGTTCGCCGGTGCCCAGATCAATACGGCCAGAAGGCAAGAAGGTGTTATTGGTGTGAGACATAGCTCTATTTTTGCATGAATTCGCTGAAAAAAAGAGGCGGGAAGAGCATATGGACGTGACGGGCGGCTTGGTTAGTTACAGAAATATGACAAAACGAGGTGCTGCGGAACGGGGATTTTTCGGGTTTTAAGGGCGCAAAACGTGCGAATTTTTCGAAACAAGCCTGA
>CALGXU010000014.1 GCA_937935205.1 uncultured Rothia sp. | reverse complement strand
TGCTAGAAAATCTTCAAAAAACTTCCAAAAAACCTCAAAAATCTGCGAATTCGCCTCCTTAGATCCCGAAAAACAGGGGCGAAAGGTGTCCAAAGCCCTCGCGGACAAAGACAGACACAGAACCAGATAGCAGCAGAACGATACAAGAAGAGCCCCTCCTGACGGAGGGGCTCTGTGTGTATAGGGAAGGTATATAGGGAACCTATATTAGGGAACAGAAGAGGAGGGGCACTCCCCCACCGAATCAGCACTGCACACTCAGTACCAAACATTCAGCAGCGAAGGACCCCTCCCCTTCTATACATATCGAGAAGACTAGATCAGCTCTGTATTAGATAAGCTCTACAGCACCCTGGTTCTTCTTGCCACGGCGAACCATCGCAAAACGACCGTGCAGCAGATCATCCTTAGAAATAGCTGCATCCTCACCCTGAACCTTCACGCCGTTCACCGAAGCGCCGCCCTCCTTCAGAATGCGACGAGCCTCAGAGTTAGACTTCGCAAAGCCCAGCTCAGTCAGAACAGAAATCATGTCCAGACGATCCGCAGGCAGCTTAGCCGAAGGAAGCTCAGCAACCACAGACTCCAAGGTAGCCTCATCCAGAGCAGCGAAATCGCCCCTACCGAACAAAGCCTCCGAAGCAGCCACAGCCTGATCAGTAGCCTCAGTACCGTGAACCAGCGAAGTCACCAGGTACGCCAGAGTCTTCTGAGCCTCACGCTTAAACGGCTCCTTCTCAACCTTCCCCGCAAACTCAGCAATCTCAGCACGAGTCAAGAAGGTAAAGACCTTCAGACGATCCACCACATCCGCATCCGCAGTGTTCAGCCAGAACTGGTAGAAAGCGTACGGCGAGCACATCTGCGGGTTCAGCCAAATAGCGTTACCCTCGCTCTTACCGAACTTAGTGCCATCAGAGTTAGTAATCAGCGGAGTACCAATAGCGTGAACGCTCTTACCCTCCACCTTACGAATCAGCTCGGTACCGCTCGTCAGGTTACCCCACTGATCAGAACCACCGGTCTGCAGAGTACAACCGAAACGACGGTTCAGCTCCAAGAAGTCCAAGCCCTGCAGAATCTGGTACGAGAACTCGGTGTACGAAATACCCTCATCAGAGTTCAGGCGCTTCGCAACAATCTCCTTCTTCACCATGGTGCCCACGCGGAAATGCTTACCAACATCGCGCAGCAGCTGCAGAGCAGACATCTGACCGCTCCAGTCCAGGTTATTCACCATGCGAGCAGCATTCTCACCCTCGAAAGAGAGGAAACGCTCAATCTGAGCACGCAGAGACTTAACCCACTCAGCAACAACCTCAGGAGAGTTCAGCACACGCTCAGAAGTCTGACGCGGATCACCAATCAAACCGGTGAAACCACCCACCAGACCCAGCGGCTTGTGACCAGCCAGCTGCAGACGACGCATCACCAGCAGCTGCACCAGGTGACCCAGGTGCAAAGAAGCCGCAGTCGGATCATAACCCGTATAGAAAGTCAGGCTCTCCTCGCTCAGCGCCTTCTCCAGGGCGGCCTCATCAGTACTCACGTGCACCAGGCCGCGCCACTTCAGCTCCTGCCAAATATTCTCGAAGGTATCGTCATTATGCTGCGCGTTGAGGATCTCGGCAGACATGCTTCTCCCATTCACAAGGTAACAACGCCCAAAGGCGCTCGAACAAAATATGTAACAAGCCTAGCACCGCACCAGCCCAAACGCTCAGAAAAACCCAAGCGAGCGCCCAAACCGGTGCGGCACCGGCTCACAGAAATAACAGATAGAGGCTACACGCGCCGCAAGGCTACAGACCCGCGGGCATCCGCGAACCCACCATGTGCAGGCGCTGAGTCGGGCGAGTCATCGACACGTACAAATCACCCACAGCACCATCAGCATCGTCAATCAGCTGCTGCGGCTCAACAATCACCACAACATCAAACTCCAGGCCCTTCGCCTCCCACGGAGTCAGAACCAGCACCTGATTCTCCAACGCAGTCTGCGCGGTACCCGTACGATCAGCATGAGCACGAGCCACAGCCTGAGCCGTCTGAACATACAGGCTCGGCGGGCACACCACACCAATCAGAGCGCCACCCGAATGAGCGACCTCCTCGCTGACCACAGACACGGTCTGCTCCACAACAGACTCGGGGGCAACCTCATGAACCAGCGGAGCCCAACGGCCCTCACGCACCGCACGAGGCGCAGACACCTCATAGCCAGCAGCCTGAGCAACCGACACCGCCGCCTCCGCAATCTGAGCCGGAGTACGGTAATTAATCGTCAGCTCCTCCAGAGTGAAACGCTCACCCACAAACGGCTCCAACGCCTGCGACCACGAGGAAGCAGCCGCCGCAGAAGAAGCCTGAGCAATATCGCCCACAATCGTGAACGACTTCATCGGGCAACGACGCATCAGCAGACGCCACTGCATGGGTGAAAGCTCCTGAGCCTCATCCACCACAATATGGCCATACGCCCAGGTACGATCATCCGACGCCGCAGCCGCAGCAGTCATACGCTCGCCACGCACCTCATTCATCATCGCAATCTGCTCAGGAGTAATCACGCCATCAGCGCCAATATCCTCCAGCGACTGGTGAACATTCTCCAAAGCCTTCGCCGCATTCTCCAGGTTCGCACGATGCTCCGCCGCAGCACGAGCCGCCGCAGCCGCACCGGTCACCTTCGAAAAATCACCCAAAAGCTCAGCAGCCTCATCCAACAGAGGAACATCAGCCTCCGTGAACGGGGCATCCGCCGGGCGAGCCAGCAGCTCACGCTCATCCTTCGACAACTCACGAGTTGCAGACTCCAGATAGTGCGGCTTCGAGAACAGCGAGCGCAACAGAGTCTCAGGCGACAGCGGCATCCACGCCAGGTTCAAAGCACGACGCACATCCATCGAGGCACGCACATCATCCTGCAGATACGGACGCTCCACCACACGACCCGCCGCACGGTTCAGCTGATCATCCAGCTTAGCGGTCAGCTCCTTCAACAGAATCTTCACGAACGTCTCACGGGCCTCATTATGCGGCTTGCCGGTCGAACGAGCACGAGAACGAGCCGAACGAACCATCTCCGGAGTCAGCTCAACATCAGTACCCTCAACATTCAGGCGCTGAACCTGAGCCGGCACCTTCTGACGATCCGCCACCGCACGCTTAATAACCTTCACCATGCGCAAATCGCCCTTCAACGCGGCAACCGCGCGGTCCTTCTCAGGCACAGCACGCAGACCCGGATACAGGGTCGCCAACGAAGACATCACCACGCCGGTCTCACCCAGCGAAGGAAGCACACGCTCGATATACCACATGAACGAATTCGACGGACCAACCACCAGCACGCCAGCCTTCGACAGGCGCTCACGGTTCGTGTACAGCAGGTACGCCGCACGATGCAGCGCCACAGCAGTCTTACCGGTACCCGGACCACCCTGCACAACACGCACACCCGGCAGCTCCGAACGGATAATCGCATCCTGCTCAGCCTGAATCGTCGCCACAATATCGCCCATGCGGCCGGTACGCTTCTTATTCAACGCCGCCAACAGAGCACCCTCACCGTGGAGGGTGTTCTCATCCTGCAGCATCTCCGAATCGAAGACCTCATCCTCAATATTTACGACGGTGCGGCCCTCAAGCATCAGATGGCGGCGGCGGCGCACACCCATCGGGTGGAAAGCAGTCGCCTGATAGAACGTACCCGCCTCCGGGGCACGCCAGTCCATCAGCAGACGCTGCTGATTGCTATCCGTAATACCAATACGACCGATATAACGCACCGCGTCAGCGCCCTCACGGTCCATATCCAGGCGGCCAAACGTCAGACGAGAATCCACAGCATTCAGCTGCGCCAAACGATCCTCATAGTGAGTAGCAAAAGAGTCACGCTCCGAACGGTTCTGATGACCGCCCACCGCCTGATTCTTACGCACAGCAGCCAGCTTCTCAGCCGTCTCCTCACGGAGCTCATCCAGGCGAGCATACACGCGAGCAACATACTCACGCTCCGCAGCCATCTGCTCAGCAAACAGCTTCTCAGCCGCCGAAGAATCAGCAGACTGCTGGGGCAAAGATTCAGATGACACGTAAGCTCCTTAAACCTATGGTGTCTCAAAGACAGGGTGCGACAGGCACCCAAAAATACGGGTCACTATTTTACAGGACAGGCTCCGAAGGGCAGAAATATTACCCCCCCCCCCACATAAAACCCACACAGGCATACACAGCAAAGTGCCCCACCGGCTCAACCGGCGGGGCACCCCTCGTCAATATCGGCTGCGCACACCCGAAGGGCGGTCAGCCTCACACTCTGTAAAACTACTTCGACGGCAACGGGTACTCAGACACCAAGCTCAGCGTCTCAAGACGGTAACCGTCCAGCGCCTCACGACCGCCCAGACCCTCCAGCTCCAGAAGAGCACCAACGCCGGCAACCTTCAGGTTCGCGCGCTCCACCAGCTTCGCGGCAGCCACCAGGGTGCCGCCAGTCGCCAGCAGATCATCCAGCAGAAGAACACGAGTGCCCGGCGCAAAATCATTACAGTGAATCTCAATCGCCGCGCTACCGTACTCCAGCGCATACTCCTCACGGTACGTCTCACGCGGAAGCTTACCCGCCTTACGAACCGTCATAACGCCAGTGCCGGTAGCGTACGCGAGCGCAGAAGCCAGCAAGAAACCGCGAGCCTCAACACCAGCCACCACATCGAACTGACCCTCAAAACGAGCAGCCAGCTCATCGATGCACGCCTTGAACACCTCAGCATTAGCGAAGAGAGTGGTCACATCGTAAAAGAGGATACCCTCGTGCGGGTAATTCGGAATCGTAGCGCAAGCAGCCGGAATCAACTGCTCAATAGGGGTTCGCGAAGCCTCAGAAGCGGGAACGCTCATGCTCTCTCTTTCGTGAAGGGGATAGCCCCGGCAAAAACACCCGGGAACAATAACGCGGTAGAAGCCGCCTACAAGATTCTACCCTCTTCACCCGCGGTTGTCCTCAGATGAACGCCAAGAACCGTCTGCCGGGATTAGCCCCGCTGAATCAAAACCCGCAAGTCACGCTTGAGAATCTTGCCGGTCGAGCCCAGGGGCATGCTCTCGACCATCACGTAGCGGCGAGGATACTTATACGCCGCCAAACGAGTACGCGCCAACGCATTCAACTCCGCCTGCAGCACGCCCTCATCCGCACCCGGACGCGGCATCACCACAGCGACGACCTCCTCGCCCACGCGCTCATCCGGCACACCCAAGACCGCTACCGACTGCACCTGCTCATGGGTGTAGAGAACATCCTCAATCTCACGCGGATACACCGAATAGCCGTTACGCAGAACCATGTCCTTAATACGGTCCACGATATAGATATTGCCCTGCTCATCAACACGAGCAACATCGCCGGTCGCAAACCACTCGCCGTCAAAAACCTCAGCAGTAGCCGCCGGATTATTCCAGTAGCCAGCCATCACGTTCTCACCGCGTACCCACAGCTGACCGCTCACGCCCGGCGCACACTCGGAACCTTGCGGGCAACGGACCTGCACCTGCACGCCCGGCAGCACACGACCCACCGAACCGAGCACCATGCCAAACTCCGCCTGATTAAACGAAACTACCGGCGACGTCTCACTCAAACCGTAGCCCTCATACACCGGGCACTCAATCAGCGTTTTCAACGCAGAATGCACCGGCGCAGGCAGCGGCGAACCGCCCGAAATACCGAAACGGATGCGACCACGCAGCGAGCGCGCACGCTCAGACTCAGCCTCCAGCGCCGCCGCCAACGACACATACATGCTCGGGACCGCAGCCAACACCGACACCCCCGCACGCTCAACCAGATTCAGCGCACCATCAGGGGTAAAACGCGGCAGCAAAGCCACCGTAGCCGACGCCGCAAACGCCGCGTTCATCGACACCGTCTGACCGAACGCGTGGAACAGCGGAAGACCACCAAAAATGACGTCCTCAGCAGTAAACCCAAAAACGCTCACGCAACTACGAGCATTCGAGAGGATGTTCGCATGAGTTAGCGTCGCGCCCTTCGGACGACCAGTCGTCCCCGACGTGTAGAGAATAATCGCCGGGTCACTCGCTGCCACCGGGACAGGCTCCAGAACAGTAGCCGACGGGACAGCATCTGACAGCGCGCTATCGGCAGGCGCATCAAAAGGAGCCAGCGGCGAACCCTCTCCCCCGGTGAAAATCTCGCACCGAACCGAACCGTTCTTCACCAGCACCGTCGAGGAAGCCTCCGACGCCAGACGAGTACCCGCAAAAGCGAAAAGCACCCTCGCCCCGCTATCGCGCAGATGATACTCAAGCTCAGCACCCGACAACAGCGGATTCAACGGAACACAAATCGCACCCGCAGCCACAATGCCGTAATACAACGCCGGCATCAACGCCACATTCGGCATAGACAACGCCACCCGGTCACCACGCTCAACACCGAGCGCCGCCACATGACGCTGAACCTGCGCGGCCGCAGATGCCAACTGCGCGTAGCTCACCACCCGCATATCAGCAGGTTCAGAACCCGGAATCGCCAAAGCCTTCTTAGCCCCGGAACCAGAGGCTGCCTCCGCCAACAGGTAGGCAATATTGTTCGCTGAATCGTGTATTTCAGACATGATAAAAACTCTCACCACAGAAAAATCGGTATATCTAGAAAAGAAGAAGCCGAGCTAGAAGCCCGGAAAAGAGCCCGAAGACAGCAGAAGGGCGTATCTTCAACCGCTCCCCCGAAACATCAGAAGAACAGCGCAAGATACGCCCCAGCTACTACTGAGCAGCAGACCAATCCAAGAAACTCTCGGCAAGCGCAGCCCCGCCATTGGGGTCACGAGTAATCACTATGACCGTATCGTCACCGGCAATAGTGCCCATAATCGCTTCAAGACCGCCCTGATCGATAGACGACGCCAAGAACTGCGCAGCACCCGGAGGAGTACGCAGAACCGTAATATTTGCCGAACCCTCAGCGGTAATCAGCAGTTCCTTAAACAGGGAAATCATACGGGCATCAGGTGCAGTACCACCGCCACGACGGGCAGGGTAATTCGGCACAGCATAAATCAGGCCGGCGCCTTCATCGCGGATGCGCTCAGCGCCAATTTCAACAAGATCACGGGAAAGGGTCGCCTGAGTAACCTTCATACCATCATCGGTCAGGTACTGCGCCAGTTCAGCCTGGGAGCGGACACGTCGGGTCTGCAGCAATTCAACGATGCGTGCCTGACGCGCGATCTTGGTCGAGGGGAAAGGCATAATATCTCTTCTTCCTACGGTGCCAATCACGAATTCAGAACGGAGCTGCCCAACGGTGGCGCAGCGCAACATTCTTTACTACCCAAGATAATACATATGCACATAAATATGCGCACCAAATACGGATTATTCCAAGATATGGGGGAATTTTCAGGGTTTATCTCACCAGCTGTCACGCAAAACGCCGCGAATGTAACGTGTATCTACACATTCGGGCGCATAACCTCGCAATGAATGCATAGCGTGCAAGAATATTGTGGGCTGGTACGCCGCGCTGGCCAAGAGGCCTCCGGTACGCGAGCACGAAAAAGGAGCCCGCCTCCAGCACACCACGTGCACCAGAAACAGGCCCCTTCAACAAAACGTCAACCGGTGAGTCCTTAGGATTCAGAACGCCTAGCGCTCATCCTCCACCAGACCGTCCAAATCCTCATACTCGACATCGCGCGAACGGCGGTTCAGCCACACAGCAAAACCCATACCCAGCAGAAGCACCAGCACCGCACCAACAATACTTGCGATACCGGCAAAACGCTCAGCATTCACGCTTGCCTCAGTCACAGGCTTCAACGTGCCCTTCTCAGCGGTGTAGACAACCTCAAGGTTTCCGTTCTTCTCCACCAGCAGGCCGTCCACCTCACGCGGGAACTCGGAGGGAACATCACCAGTCTGCGAACCACGGAACTCAATCGGAGCCCCCGAAGTCACCTGATACTTATCCTTCAGGTTCGACACATACGTCTTACCGTTCAGCGCGTCATCAGCCGGCAAGTTGCCCTTATAACGAGCCACATTACCCTTCGTAATCAGGTCAGGAGTCAGATCCTGGTAGGTGCCCTGAATAACCCAGCTCTTACCGGCATACTCAGCGTTATTATTCACCGACGCAAAAGCACGAACACCCACAACAGCCAAAACAATGGAAAGAATAACCGCAACAGCAGCAGAAAGAACCGACAGCCAGTTCACGCCTGGACGGTCATCCAGCTCTTCCTCACTCATCGCGAAAAGAGAGGAGTTCTCTTCCTCATCATCGTAATCCTCGTACTCGTCGTACTCCTCATACTCAGAATCCTCGTACTGAGAATCACCATACTCAGAATCTTCAAAGTAGGTTTCTTCGACCTCAGACTGCGACAGCTCATCCTGCTCGCGCGAGTTCTCTCGATTAGCCATTACTCTCTCCCTCACTTCATCTATCTTCTAGGGTACCCATAACCACATGAGTTCACCAATGAAAGCGCTTATCAACGCTTCATAAACCAACCCGGCAGATAAACCCACTACTCAACGCCAAAAGCTACGGGGTGGGAGCCAACAACTCCCACCCCGTCAGCACTAGGCATTACGCCATAGGGTCAGACCCGGTTAGACACGCGGTTCCGCACCCAGCTGCTCAACAGCCGCAGCCACAGCAGCCTCACGAGCAGCCGACGCCTCATCAGCAGTCAGCGTACGATCCGGCGCGCGGAAACGCAGAGCAAACGCCAAAGACTTCTTCGACTCATCAATACCGACGCCGCGGTAATCGTCAAAGACGCGGATATCCTCCAGCAGCTCACCAGCGCCCTCACGCAGAACACGCCCCACCTCAGAAGCAGGCAGATCGCGGTCCACCAGAAGCGCCACATCCTGAGTAGCAGCAGGGAAAGTCAGCACCGGAGTGGCCTGACGCGCCTCAACGCGACCAGCAAACAGCGCCGAGAAATCCAGCTCAAACGCGCAAGTACGCTCAGGCAGGTTCAGCTCCTGCAGAAGCTTCGGGTGCAGCTCGCCAGCAAAACCAACACGCTCACCGGCAGCATTCAGAACCTCAGCCACACGGCCCGGGTGGAACGCAGTATGCACACCATTACGGAACTGAATCTCAGCCGAAACAGCGGCAGCCACCAGACGCACAGCGTCCAGAGCATCACGCCAATCGTAAGCGCGCGGAGTAGCGCCCGGCATCACCTCATGCTCAGTACCAGCAAACAGGCCAGCAACGTAAGTGGGCTGCTGCGGAATACCGGCATTCAAATCAGCCAAAACCTCATCCGAAGGACGAGCACCCAGCGGCGGAATGGACTCCGAACCCAGCTGCTCACCCGGAATGAACACGTGGCCCGCCTCAAAAATAGCCAGGTTCTTGAAACCGCGAGACAGGTTACGCTTCAGAACCTCAACCAGGCCCGGCAGCAGCGAGCGGCGCATCCAGCCCTCAGCCGAAGAAATCGGGTTCTCCAGGCGAACCGAAGGAACCTCAGTCACCGGGTTCTCAGGGGTGCTCACCCACGGAGCCGACCACAGGTTGTTCGCATCAGCCGACACGAAGGGGTACGCGAAAACCTCAGTCAGACCCGCAGCCGCCAGCGCGTTCAGCGCACGACGCTTACCCGCCTGCTCCGGAGTGTAACCGCGACCGGCAGGTGCCACCGGCAGAGTCGAGGGGATGTTCTCGTAGCCGTCAATACGTGCGATCTCCTCAGTCAGATCCTCCTTCGCACGCAGATCAGTACGCCACGACGGGACAGTCACCGCGTAACCAGACTCAGTACGCTCCACCGAGCAACCAATCTCACGCAGGCAAGACTCAATCTGCTCCGGCGAATAATCCACACCAATACGACCGGCGGTGTAATCAGCGGGCAGATCAATCACGACCGGCTCATAGCCGAGAGACACATCGGTAACGCCCGGCTCAACCTGAGCACCAGCCAGCTCAACCAGCAGCTCAACCGCACGCTGAGCAGCCGCAGCCTGAATCTGCGGATCCACACCACGCTCAAAACGCTTCGAGGACTCAGAAATCAGCTTGTGACGGCGAGCAGTACGAGCCACCGACACCTCATCAAAACGAGCAGACTCCACCAGAATGCGGGTGGTCGAATCAGTCACCTCAGTCGAAGCGCCGCCCATCACACCGGCAAGACCAATCACGCCGGAATCATCAGCAATGACAATATCCTCGGGGTGCAGAGTACGCTCAACACCATCCAGGGTCACCAGCTTCTCGCCGGCAGCGGCGCGGCGCACCACAATCTCACCCTGAACCTTGTCAGCATCGTAGAAGTGCAGAGGCTGACCGGTCTCCAGCATCACGTAGTTCGAAATATCCACCGGCAGCGACAGCGAGCGCACACCCGCCAGACGCAGACGCGAAGACATCCAGGTCGGAACCGGCGCATCCGCCTTCACGCCCGAGACCTCACGCATCACGAAACGAGTGCATGCGGGGTTACCGTGAATCGGGGCATCATCACGCAGAGAAACCGGGTGACCGGACTCGTTCGCCTCCGGGGCGCGCTCGCCGTACGCCAGCACAAAATCCTCAAAGGAAGAACCGGTAGCGTGGCACCACTCGCGAGCAATACCGCGCAGAGAGAACGCGTAACCGCGGTCCGGGGTCACGTTCACCTCAGCAGCCTGATCGTACAGGCCCAGCAGCTCCATCGCGTCGGTGCCAACTTCCGGATCCAGGCCCAGGGTCGAAAGCACCAGAATGCCGCCGTGATCATCGCCAATACCCAGCTCACGAGTCGAAGCAATCATGCCAGCCGACTTGTGGCCGTAGGTCTTACGAGCGGTAATCGCGAAACCACCGGGCAGAACAGCACCGGGCAGGGTCACAACAACCTTGTCGCCGGGCTTGAAATTGTGGGCACCACAAATAATGCCCTGAACACCGGAAGGCTCAATGCCCTTACCGGTCAGAGTCTGCTCCTGACCCTCCGGAACCACACGTACCTGGCACCAGTTCACGGTCTTGCCGTTCGAGTGGGTCTCAGGCTCCATAGAGAGCACCTGACCAACCACAATCGGGCCGGACAGCTCATCAGAGGGGCGGTGAACGTCTTCTTCTTCCAGGCCAACCTTCACCAGGGTTGCCATCACATCTTCAGCCGAAGCATCCTCAGCTACAGGCACGAACTCGCGCAGCCATGACAGGGGTACACGCATAATTTAGATCTCCATCCCGAACTGCTCAGAGAAACGGATGTCGCCTTCAACCATGTCATGCATGTCAGCGACGTTGTTACGGAACATGAGGGTACGTTCAATACCCATACCGAAAGCGAAGCCCGAGTACTCCTCAGGATCAATACCCGCAGCACGCAGAACATTCGGGTTCACCATGCCGCAGCCGCCCCACTCAATCCACTGCGGGCCGCCCTTAGCGTTCGGGTGCCACAAATCCAGCTCAGCGGAAGGCTCAGTGAACGGGAAGAAGTTCGGGCGCAGACGAATCTTAGCGTCCTCGCCGAACATAGCGCGTGCCATGTACTCCAGGGTGCCCTTCAGATCAGCCATGGTCAGGCCCTTATCCACGGCAAGGCCCTCAATCTGGTGGAAGACCGGGGTGTGGGTCGCGTCCAGCTCATCGGTGCGGTACACCTGGCCCGGGCACACAATGTACAGCGGCAGATCACGCGAAAGCAGCGAGCGCATCTGCACCGGCGAAGTGTGGGTGCGCAGCAGCAGGTGAGCGTTCTTCGGCTCAACGTAGAAAGTGTCCTGCATTTCGCGTGCCGGGTGATCCGGCTTAATGTTCAGAGCGTCAAAGTTGTACCACTCAGACTCCAGCTCCGGGCCGTCAGCAACTTCCCAACCCATACCGACGAAAATGTCAGTCAGACGCTCCTGCATCAGAGCAATCGGGTGGCGACCGCCCAGGGAACGGCGAGGCGAAGCAGCAGAAACATCCACAGCCTCCTCAGCCAGGATGCGAGCCTCACGCTCAGCCTCCAGCTCAGCGGTACGAGCCTCAATAGCCTCAGTCAGGGCTGCACGAGCCTGACCCATCAGCTTACCCACCGGGCCCTTGTGCTGGTTCTGAAGATCACGCATCTGACGGTTAGCGATGCTCATGATGCCCTTCTCACCGAAGAAGCTCAGGCGCACCTCCTTGAGGCTGTCAAAGTCCTTAGCCTTCTCGCGAATCTCCTGCTTGGCACGCTCGCGCTCAGCCTCAAAAGCCTCACGGATAGCGTCCAAACCGTTCTCGGGGTTCTCCTCCAGAACCTGCGCAATGCGGGCGAGAACCTGAGCCGGGCCGTTAAGACCCTCGTGTTCCTGCACGGAATCGGTCATTGTCACTCTTCTCTGCATACCACCGGCACTATGCCGGCTGGCTCGTAATACACCTTAGGCAGCACCGTCTGCTCTTCCCTGGATCATCGCACAGGGTGCGGAACAGGGGTAGGCGACGGGCGCATATCCTATCCATTTTAGACCAGAGAAGGAAGCGTAAACAGCAGAACGCCCGGATAGTCCATCCGGGCGTTCTAGAGCATATCTTTTCAACAACAGGGTTGAAGAGGCGCCTCTTACTTCAGAGCCTGCTTCACAGCCGGGTCGAAAGAAGCACGAATCCACAGCACGTTCGCAATGAACCATGCCGCGTACAGGGGCACAAAGCCGTAGCGCTGAGCGTCAATGACATTACCAATCAGAGACAGAATCGCCACGAACGCACCCAGAATTGCAAAAATCAGACCAACGGTCAGGCCCAGACGCTTGCCCTTCTGAATCGTGAAGTACACCCAGATGTACACAACCGCAGAAACGACCAGCAGGCCGATACCGCCTGCAATGCCGACCTCCGGCAAACCCTTCAGAGGGGACAGGTTATCCGGTGCGAACGCGGAAATAACACCGTGGATCAAGCAGAGCAACGCGGAGACAATCATAATCTCCTGCAGGCGCAGAATCTTCGGGTGCTTGGTCGGCGAATGGAACAGAATTCCGCGCGAATCAGCGCCGCCTTCCTGAATATAAATAGCTTGAGTGTCCGAGGGAACCGCGTCGGAGCGGTAGGTACCCGGATCAAACGGGGGTTGAGCAGTCATCATTGTCTCCCAATACGTATGTGATTTCTCCCTCAATACTACCCGCCTACCGGTTGGTTTCCAAAGTATGCACCCGTGTCGAACCCATATGTGACAAAGTCCCCTCCCCCACCAAAACCCACCAAGAGACAACCCAAACACCCCGCCGCTAGCAAAGCAGCTACAGCACAAGCACTAACGAAAGAAAGCAGGAGGCGACACGCACCTCCTGCTTTCACCGCGCACAATACACAATGTACGATGCACAAGTCAGCACGCTAGGACGCTAGCTGAAAAGCCCCGAGCAGATGTAGTCGTTCTCATCCTTCACACCCGGCGGCACCGCAAACAGCGCACTACCGGTATGACGCAGATACTCACTCAAAGCATCCGAAGAAGTCATCGTGCTCAGCATCGGAATAAAATGCGTGCGCGGATCGCACACATACGCAATGAAGAACAGGCCCGCATCCAAGCGGCCCAGCTCATCAGCGCCATCCGTGTAGTTGAACCCGCGGCGCAAAATCTGCACACCATCATTCTGATCCGGGTGCATCAAACGCATATGCGAATCTGCCGGAATCAGAGGACCTGAGCGGCCCTTCTCCGAAAAGTTAGGAGCCGTGAACTCATCGCCACCAGA
>CALGXU010000013.1 GCA_937935205.1 uncultured Rothia sp. | reverse complement strand
GCCGGCGGTGCCGTCGCCGGACTGGCCGCCGCGCAGCGGCCAGGTCTCCTCGGGCTCGTGGGTCCACACCTCGGGGGCGACGGTGGCCAGGTAGGTGGTCAGGGCCTTAGTGGTGCCGGAGTCGTCGGAGCGGCCCACGACGATGATCCGCAGGTCGGGCAGGGCGGCGCCGGGGTTGAGGGCGGCCAGGGCGGGATCGTTCCAGCGGGTGATGGCCCCGGAGAGGACCTTGGCGAGGACCTCTCCGGTCATGTTGACGTGGGACTCGCCGGTGAAGCCGGGCAGCAGCTCACCGTTGCGGACAAAGTCCACCATGAGCGGGCGGGTGTCCTCGATCAGGTTCGGGTCCTCGTGGGTGCCCAGAACCTCGGCGGTCGCAATGCCCATGCCGTTGAGGCGGCGGGCCGCACGCTTGGCGCCACCGATGGACGCCTTGCCAGCCGACGCCTTAGCGACCGGCTGCATTTCGCCCGCGGCGTTCTCACGCTCAACAACCTTGTACACCATGGAGGAAGTCGGCGCACCGGAGCCGGTGACCAGCTTGGTGCCCACGCCGTAGGAGTCCACGGGTGCTGCCGCCAGGGAGGCGATAGCGTACTCGTCCAGGTCGCTGGTGACGGTGATCTTGGTGTTAGTGTTACCGAGCGAATCAAGCAGTTCACGCACGCGGGCCGCGGTGGCGACCAGGTCGCCGGAGTCCAGGCGCACGCCGCCGAGCTCTTCACCAGCGAGTTCCACGCCGAGGCGGACTGCCTCGTCCACATCATAGGTGTCGACGAGCAGGGTGGTGCGGGCACCGAGGGAACGCAGCTGCGCCTCGAACGCTTCACGTTCGCTGTCGTGCAGCAGGGTGAAGGCGTGGGCGCTGGTGCCGATGGTGTGCAGGCCGTAGCGCAGACCAGCCTCCAGGTTGGAGGTGCCCGCGAAGCCCGCAATAACGGCGGCGCGTGCGGCGGAGACGGCGGCGCGTTCGTGGGCGCGGCGCGAACCCATTTCGAGGCAGGGTCGGTTGCCTGCGGCTGCGCTCATGCGGGAGGCGGCGCTCGCCACGGCGGAGTCAAAGTTCAGGATGGACAGCAGGTAGGTTTCGAGGACGCACGCTTCGGCGAAGGTGCCTTCGACCTGCATGACGGGGGAGTGGGGGAAGAACGCTTCGCCTTCTGCGTAGCCGCGGATGTTGCCGCTGAAGGTGAAGGATTCGAGGTAGGAGAGGGTTTCTTTGTTGACGATGTTGCGGGAGGAGAGGAAGGAGAGTTCTTCGTCGTTGAAGCGGAAGTCTGCGAGGCCTTCGAGGAATCGGCCGGTGCCTGCGAGGATACCGTAGCGGCGGCCTGCGGGCAGGCGGCGGGTGAAGACTTCGAAGGTGCACTTACGGTTGGCTGCGCCGGAGGCGAGTGCCGCCTGGAGCATGGTCAGTTCGTAGTGGTCGGTGAGAAGAGAGGTAGTAGCCATGTGTTTATTGTAGTGGGGGATTAGGGTATTTTTCCTCTTGAGTCGGCGTGTCAATCACTACATAAAGTATTCTTGACTCTAAGTGCTGTAGTATGACAAATTACCAGCACTCTGTGCGGGAGCAAACCAGGATAAACACCGGGGCAGCACCGGGGCAACACAGAAGTAACACGGGGGCAACACAGACCCGCCCGTATAATCAAAGGGAACCGGCCGCAAAGGAAACCAATGAACACTACCGCCGTGACCCTCTCCACCGGAACCCTCGAGGACACCGACCTCGACACCGCCCTGGAGAACATCCTCGCCACAGACACCCCCTGGAAAGTCATCGTCTGGAACGACCCCGTCAACCTCATGACCTACGTGTCCTACGTCTTCCGCAGTCACTTTGGCTACTCCCGCGCCCGCGCCGAAGAGCTCATGCTGCAGGTGCACAATAACGGCAAAGCAATCGTCTTCACCGGCTCGCGCGAAGACGCCGAAAAACACACCCAGGCAATGCACGCCTGGGGCCTGCTGGCAACCTTCGAGAAAGTAGAAAACTAATGGCGCGACCCTTCCGCCGCACCCCCGGAGGCTACACCGCCTCCTTCGAACCCGCCGAACGCGACCTGATCCGCGAACTCGCCGAAGACGTGCGCGCGCTGCTGCGCCCGGCAGATACCACCGCCGACGGCGGCACCGTCGACCCGCTAGAGGCGCTGGTCGGCATCACCGAAAACCCCACCATCCCCGCCGACAGCGCTGTAGCACGCCTGCTCCCCGCCGCAAGCAGCGACAACGAGACCGCCGCCGAATACCGCCGCTACACCGAACGCGACCTGCGTGAAACCAAACGCGCGAACCTCGCCATGCTCGCCTTCGACATTGAATCCAGCGACCTGCGCCTGAACGAGGAACACGCCCGCGCCTGGGCTGCCGCGCTCGGTGACATTCGCCTGGTGCTCGCCGACCGCCTCTACATCGTGGACGAAGACACCGCAGAAGATATTGCGGCGTTCACCGACCCTTCCGAAATTGAGACCCAGGAAGAGTACATGGCTGTGGTGTACAACTTCGTCTCCTGGGTTCAGGATTCGCTCATGCTCGCCATGCTTGACGGGCTGGACGACGAAGAATAGGAAGCACCCGGCGGAGCACCTGGCGGGGCAGACGAGCAAGAATAGAACGAATTTTTCGAATTACCCCTCAAACTATCGTCATATACAACCACATAATGGTGGTTCTCGACTCATCTAACCGCCGAACGAACTAAAAGGGTAATCTTAGCGAGTTAGCATAGAACGTGGTACCCGACCGATAACGAAGTGTAGGTGACACATGAGTGACAGCATCGACGCAACAAATCCCTACCGTGCCCGCACCCCCTGGGGAAGCCCCGCGCCCGTAGGCCCCACCGCCGCAGCGCCCATTGGCGTCTTCGACTCCGGCGTCGGCGGACTCACCGTGGCACGCGCCATCATGGACCAGCTGCCTCACGAACGCATCATCTACGTCGGCGACACCGCGCACGGCCCCTACGGCCCCCTCAAAATCGCTGAGGTGCGCGCCAACGCACTGCGCATCATGGACGAACTCGTCGACTCCGGCGTGAAAATGCTCGTCATCGCCTGTAACACCGCCTCCGCAGCGGTGCTCCGCGACGCCCGCGAACGCTACACTCGCCAGTACGGCATCCCCGTCATCGAGGTGATCCAGCCCGCCGCCCGCCGTGCGCTCGCCGCAACCCGCAACCGCAAGATCGGCGTGATTGCGACGGAGGCGACCGTCACCTCCCGCGCCTACGAGGACACTTTCGCGATCACCCCGAACCTTGAGGTGCACTCGGTGGCGTGCCCGCGCTTCGTGGAGTTCGTGGAGAAGGGCATTACCTCCGGCCCCGAGCTGCTGGAGACCGCCCGCGAGTACCTGCAGCCGCTCAAGGACGCAGGCGTGGACACCCTCGTGCTCGGTTGTACCCACTACCCGCTGCTGGCCGGCGTGATTTCCTACATCATGGGTGAGGATGTCACCCTCGTTTCCTCCGCGGATGAGACCGCGAAGGACGTGTACCGCGAACTGCTCAACCATGCCATTGAAAGCCCGGTCCCCGAGGAAAACCCGCACCACGAATTCCTCGCCACCGGCGAATCTGAGACGTTCTCGCACCTGGCGCGCCGATTCCTCGGCCCCGAGGTCACCAACGTGCGCCACACCAGCTCCGTGGCGGAACGCTACCCGACCGGCTCGCTTGCCGCCATCACTCCCGAAATGCTCGCGGCGCACCGCAACATTAACCTCGGCGATGACGAGGCAGAATCCGACCAGGTAGCGGAGGCTACCGCAGGCACTGAATTTTCCGGCACCACCACTAAGGACGACTCCTCATGCGTCTAACCGTTATCGGTTGCACGGGTTCCTTTCCCGGCCCCGTCTCACCGGCTAGTTGCTACATGCTCACCGCCACGGACTTCGCGGGTCGAACCTGGCGCATCATCATGGACATGGGCAATGGCTCCCTTGGAATGCTCCAGCGCCATATCGACCTGAGCGATATCGACGCGATCCTGATTTCGCATCTGCACCCGGACCACTGCATTGACCTGTCCGGTCTGCACGTGGCGGTCAAATGGGATCCGCGCGGCTGGCCCAAGGGCCGCATTCCGCTGTACGGTCCCGCCGCGATTAACGAGTACCTTTCGGCGACTCACGGCCTGGACCCGGATCCGGGTATGAGCACCGAGTTCGAGTACCACACCTGGACTGAGGGTGAGCCCGTGCAGATTGGCCCGTTCCGCGTGGAACCCTTCCGCGTGGTGCACCCCTCGAAGGATCCCTACGCCCTGCGCATCACCTGCAACGACCGCGAGGGTCACACGATTTTCGCGTACTCGGGTGATACCGACCTGTGCGAGGGTCTGATTAAGGCCGCGCGCGGTGCCGACCTGTTCCTGTGCGAGGCTGCCTACCAGGAGGGCCGCGATGACGCCCTGCGCGGTATTCACCTGACCGGTAAGCGTGCCGGTGAGGCAGCGCAGGAGGCGGGCGTGCGTAACCTGCTACTGACCCACCTGCCCGTGTGGAACGACCCGGACATCGCCCGCGCGGAGGCGCGCAGTGCTTTCTCCGGCCCGGTCGGCATTGCCGAAATGGCGGCAAGCTACCGCATCTACCCGCGCCCGACAGAGGCTCACCCGGTCACGTCCACCCTGAATGTGGTGGAGGTGCTTGACCCGCCGCTGAACACCGCGATTGCGCTCCCTAAACCAGAGCTGGACTAGACTAAACCCGAGCTGGACTAGGTGTAAGAACCCCGTACACGCCTTTTCGCACCAGCACTAAGACTACTAACACAGAACCAACAGACAGACCTAAGGAGAACCCATGACTGCAACCCGCGAAGACGGCCGCGCCCTCAACGAACTGCGCCCCATCACCATTACCCGCGGCTGGTCCCGCAACGCCGAGGGTTCCGCCCTCATCGAGTTTGGAAACACCCGCGTGCTGTGCACCGCATCCTTCACCGAGGGCGTGCCGCGCTGGCTCAAGGGCGAAGGTAAGGGCTGGGTGACCGCCGAGTACGCGATGCTGCCGCGCGCCACCAACACCCGTTCTTCGCGCGAGTCGCTGAAGGGCCGCGTGGGCGGCCGCACCCACGAGATTTCTCGCCTGATTGGTCGCTCCCTGCGTGCGGTCATCAACATGGACGAGCTGGGCGAGAACACTATCGTGCTCGACTGTGACGTTCTGCAGGCTGACGGCGGTACCCGCACCGCTTCTATTACCGGCGCATACGTGGCGCTGGCTGACGCTATTTCTTGGGCGAAGGAGCAGAAGATTCTGCCCGCTAAGGCGAACCCGCTGATCGATTCGGTGTCCGCAATTTCGGTGGGCATTATTGACGGCACCCCCATGCTGGATCTGCCCTACACCGAGGACGTGCGCGCCGAGACCGATATGAACGTGGTCGTCACCGGCAGCGGCAAGTTTGTTGAGGTTCAGGGCACCGCCGAGGGCGCGCCTTTCGACCGCGACGAGCTCAACAGCCTGCTCGACCTGGCGCTGGAAGGCACCGCAGAGCTGGCTCAGATTCAGCGTGAAGCACTGGCACACTAACCCGTCCCGGTAACTAGTTCCGTCGATAAGGAGAAACCATGGCAGACGCAAAGATTGTTCTGGCAAGCCACAATAAGGGCAAGCTCAAGGAGCTACGCGAGATTCTGCGCGGACGCATTGACGGCCTGGACGTTGACACCCAGGTCGTGGACGCATCCAGCGTGAACGCACCCGACGTTCCCGAGACTGGCGTGACCTTCGCTGAGAACTCCCTGCTGAAGGCGCGCGCTGTTGCCGAGGCAACCGGTCTGGTCGCTATTGCTGACGATTCCGGTCTGTCGGTGGATGTGCTCAACGGCGCCCCCGGTATTTTCTCGGCGCGCTGGGCGGGTAGCCACGGTGATGACACCGCGAACCTGAACCTGTTGCTGGCTCAGCTGAGCGATATTCCTGCCGAGCACCGCGGCGCGAAGTTCTGCTGCGCGGCGTCGGTTGCCTCCCCGAACGGTTTTGAGGCGGCCGAGTACGGCGAGCTGCCCGGCGAGCTGCTGACTGCACCGGCGGGGGAGGGCGGCTTCGGTTACGATCCGATTCTGCGCCCCGTGGAGCTGAACGGTGAGAACGCCCTGTACGAGGGTCAGTACGCTGGCAAGTCGTGCGCTGAGATTCCCGCCGAGATTAAGAACTCGATTAGCCACCGTGCGCGTGCTTTTGAGGCGCTGATTCCTCAGATTGCTGCCGCGCTGGTCTCCTAAAACCGCTGTCTAAAACCGTCGCTGAGGCGCCAGAGCCTACTCGCTGTGCCTGTCTCACTGCGCAGGTCTTACTGCGCCGCTCTGTTGGGTGAAAACGCGGGGTGAATACGCGGGGTTGGGTGCGATTTTTTCACGCATCCCTCTAAAATCCCCCACAGAGATACCAATTAAAGGCACAATAGTGTGAGAAGCTTTACCTCAAGGTTAGTGACACCCAAGAAACTCGTCTGCTGAAGGTACCTTCGGCAGGCGAGTTTTGCTATTGAAAAGCCTTTCAATGCCGCATCTGCCCGATGCTTGCTGTCACCGACCGCGGTAGAAAACCTGCAGCGAAAGAGACACACCGATGCTCATCCTTCTTCTGCTGATGGCATTCGCCCTTGCCGCCGGATGCTGGGCGTACTCCTACGTGTGGCGCGGACTGAACCGCCGCGTCATTGCCGCCGTGAAGGTGGTCGATCCGATGATTACGCTCGGCCCGTACGTCATGGCGGCGTGGGTGGCGTTCATGGCTCTGATTGCCACGAATATCTGGGCGACCGGAACCCTGCACACTGTGCTGACGATTATCTTCTGCGTGGTTGCCGTAGGGTGCCTCGGCTGGGCTGGATTCTGGCTGCTCATGCACTGCCTGGGCGGGCAGACCCCGGGCAAACGCCCGATGTGGTGGCGTGAGGCTGTTGCCGCGAAGTTCGCCTGGCGTAACCTCTCGCGCATGCCCGCCTACCTGGGCGCTCGCACCAGCATCCTGCCGGTGGAGAACCCGCACCTGACCAAGCCGTATTCGGGGTCGTGGACTCGCCCGCTCGGCGCGACCATGCCCGGGTACAGCTCCAACGGTGAGTTTATTGAGGGCTTTGACGAGTTCGGTCGTAAGATGCCGCGCCTCTACCCGGTGGGCCCCGAACCGACTATTTTTGAGATGGCGCGCTGGGGTAAGTCGGTGAGCTCCGATCAGCTGCTGACGACCTTCCTGCCGACTGCGCCGTTTGAGCGTCTGCGTCTGCCCGGCACCATTACCGGCCCCTTCACCTTTGCGGGGGAGGTGCCGCACGGTGCGGTGACGAAGTGGCCTCGCCGCAGCGGCGCGAACCGCGCCTTCGGCTCCTACGCTCGCCTGGGCGAAATCACCGAACGCAAGGTGGAGCTGCTGGTTGACCACCGCATCATTGCGGCGCTGCAGACCACCCGCGAAAGCTACGAACGCCGACACAGCTGGATGCTAGCCTTCACCGATATCGCAGACGGCGACTTCACAATGGACGCCGATGAGAACGGCAACCTGCGCATCACCTTCGGCATGATCACCGAGGGCTACGAGACTCCGTGGGTCTTCACCAGCACCCTGAAAGACAGCCCGCGCCTGCGCCGCAAGGTGCGCCACGCTATGAGGGAACGCCGCGTGCTTAAGCAGAGCAGCGGCGAGCTGATGGACTGGTACTTCGTGCCGAAGCTCAGCGAGTTCCCGCACGGCCCGGTCACGAATGAGCTGCCCGAAGAGTTCTACTTCAAGTCCAATATCATGGTCACGAACCGTCACGAGAGCTCCTCGCGCGCCTCGGGTGATGCGCACTAGGGTAGTGCCTCAGCTGCGGGGCGCCCAAGGCTGGAAATGCACAGGCTGGACACCTCAGAAGCACACCCTAAAAATTCAGACATCCACGCACCGGCTGCTACTCCATAGGGGAGTGGCAGCCGGTGCTTTTCTGCTGTTTCATTCTCTCGGCAGAGCTTAATGACGGCATTGGGCCTCATGACCGTGCAGGCAGAAGCGGGTAACAAGCCACGATAGAATAGAAACTTAGAGCACTATGAGCGCAAGCCCGGGGCATTTTCTTCCCTCCGCGAGCTTGCCGTGCTGAATACACAGTTATCACTTGCACACAGTCATCACTTGCCGAAAGGATTCCCGTGGCGTCTTCGAACTACACCGCCCGTCACCTCTCCGTGCTGGAAGGTCTGGAAGCTGTACGCAAACGCCCGGGCATGTACATTGGCTCCACCGACTCCCGCGGCCTGATGCACTGCCTCTGGGAGATTATCGACAACTCGGTGGATGAGGCGCTCGCCGGTTTCGGCCAGTCCATTCAGGTCATTCTGTATCGTGACGGTTCAGTTGAGGTGCGCGATGATGGCCGCGGTATCCCCACCGACATTGAGCCGCGCACCGGCCTGTCCGGTGTGGAGGTTGTGTTCACCAAGCTGCACGCCGGCGGTAAGTTTGGCGGCGGCTCCTATAACGCCTCCGGTGGTTTGCACGGTGTGGGTGCTTCCGTGGTGAACGCGCTGTCTTCCCGCCTGGACGTGCAGGTGGACCGTGGCTCGAAGACCTACCAGATGTCCTTCCGCCACGGCATTCCCGGCTTCTTCGAGTCCGGCCGCACCCCCAAGCCCGAAGATCCGTTCACTCCCGCAACCGAGGGCACTGACGCCCTGCAGATTGTGGGCAAGGCAAAGCGCGGCGTGACCGGCACCCGTGTGCGCTACTGGGCTGACCCGCAGATTTTCACCCCCGACGCTAAGTTCAGCTACGAGGACTTGGCTGCTCGTGCGCGCCAGACCGCGTTCCTCATTCCGGGTTTGCGTATCTGCATCCGCGATGAGCGCCGTCTGCCCGGCACCCCCGGTGAGCTGGAACCCCACGAGGAAGTTTTCCAGTACGACGGCGGCATTAGCGAGTTCGTCGAGTTCTTGGCGCACGATGAGCGTATTACCGACACCTGGCGTTTTAGCGGCAGCGGCTCTTTCACCGAGACCGTGCCCGTGCTGGGTGAGGACGGCCGCTCACAGCTGACCGATGTGGAGCGCGATTGTGAAGTGGACGTTGCGCTGCGCTGGGGTATTGGCTATGAGACGACGGTCCGCAGCTTCGTGAACATTATTGCCACTCCCAAGGGCGGTACTCACACGACCGGTTTTGAGCAGGGCCTGCTGCGCGTGATGCGCAAGCACCTTGCCGATAACGCCCGCAAGTACAAAGTGGGCAACGACAAGATTGAGAAGGATGACGTGCTCGCCGGCTTGACCGCCGTGCTGACCGTGCGTCTTGCCGAGCCGCAGTTTGAGGGTCAGACTAAGGAGATTCTGGGTACCCCGGCGGTTCGCCAGATCGTGTCGAAGGTCGTGGGCGATGCGCTGAAGGCTCGCCTGGAGTCGACCGCCCGCGCGGAGAAGGCTCAGGCGACCGCTCTGTGCGAGAAGGTTGTATCTGAGATGAAGACCCGCGTCTCGGCGCGCATCCATAAAGAAACTCAGCGCCGTAAGACCGCGCTGGAGTCTTCGTCCATGCCCACTAAACTGGTGGATTGCCGTTCGACCAATGTTGAGCATTCTGAGCTGTTCATTGTGGAGGGTGACTCGGCGCTGGGTACTGCGCGTCTGGCGCGTTCTTCTTCGTATCAGGCTCTGCTGCCGATTCGCGGTAAGATCCTGAACACTCAGCGTGCTTCGGTGACTGATGTGCTTGCGAATGCTGAGTGTGCGGCGCTGATTCAGGTCATCGGTGCAGGCTCGGGTCGTACCTTTGACCTGGACTCTGCTCGCTACGGCAAGGTCATTATGATGACCGATGCGGACGTGGATGGTGCCCACATCCGTACCCTGCTGCTGACCCTGTTCTACCGTTATATGCGTCCGCTGATTGAGGCGGGTCGTGTGTACGCTGCGGTTCCGCCTCTGCATCGTGTGGAGGTGGTGCGCCGCGGCAAGCCGAACGAGATGGTGTACACCTACTCGGAGAAGCAGCTGCACGAGCTTCTGGATTCTCTGCAGGAGCAGGGCGTGTCTTATAAGGAACCCATTCAGCGGTATAAGGGCCTGGGTGAGATGGACGCTGACCAGCTGGCTGAGACCACGATGGATCCGCGCCATCGCATGTTGCGCCGTATTCGTATTGAGGATGCGGAGGCTGCCGAGCGTGCGTTCTCCCTGTTGATGGGTTCTGAGGTGGCTCCGCGTAAGGAGTTCATTATTGCGGGTGCTCATCAGCTGGATGCCGAGAGCATTGATATGTAGAGCATCGATATGTAGCGTGCGGTGCCTTGTGGGGTATTGCGGTGCCTTGCGGTACCTTGCGGGGCAGTGGTGGCTGGCGTGTCACAATCCATGAATTTTGTGTGAGAATAGTCACGCAATTCTCGGAGATTCCGCGTAAATTCCGCATGAAACAGGCAAATTTAAGCTTTGAGCACTACTTGAAGTGTCTGTCACAATCACGAAATCTGTCACCAAAATTTTGCAGAAAATATTAAAAACTGCAATATTTCACCAAGGTTCCGAAACTGCTTCTCAACCCCGCAAGGCACCATTGTGTCTCATTCCTCTCACCACCCTCACATCGAGGGATAACGTCCAAGGTACCTTTAGCGAAACGTCAAACAATAAACGTCCATACTATGCACAGCCTACTCACAGCTTCTTAAGAAAACCCTGTACCTTAGAAGCATGAGAGACAGTGTGTCAGTAACTCTCGTATGCCCTCCATCGGCGGGGGACTACCCGAAATCTGGCACAAACACACATTAAGTACACACATAGTAAGGACCTATCAATGGATCCCCTTGATTTTGGTAGGTGGCAGTTCGGTATTACCACCGTCTACCACTTCTTCATGGTTCCGCTGACTCTGGGTCTGGGCCTTGTTGTGACCTACCTGTACATTCGCTACGTTCGTACCAAGAAGGACGAATACAAGCGCATGACGAAGTTCTGGGGCAAGCTGTACCTCATTAACTTCGCTATGGGTGTGGCCACCGGTCTGGTTCAGGAATTCCAGTTCGGCATGGCGTGGAGTGAATACTCCCGCTTCGTCGGCGACGTCTTCGGCGCTCCGCTGGCAATGGAAGGCCTCTTCGCCTTCTTCGTTGAGTCGACCTTCCTCGGTCTGTGGATCTTCGGTTGGGATCGCCTCAAGCCTGCTGTACACGCGTTCTCGCTGTTCATGGCAGTTCTCGGCTCCTGGATTTCTGCATTCTTCATTCTGGTTGCAAACTCCTGGATGCAGCACCCCGTTGGCGCAGAAATGATTGACGGTCGTCCCCGAATGACCGACATCGGCGCAGTGCTGATGAACCCCCTCGCATGGGTGACCTTCTCTCACGTCATCACCTCCGCAATCGAGGTTGCAGGTGGCTTCCTGGTTGGTATCGCATGGTACAAGCTGTGGCGTCGCCGCAAGGATGGCATCGATAAGGTCGTTGACGGCAAGGTCGTTGTTGGCGAGTCCGACAAGGGTGCACGCGATAAGACTGACTTCAAGGTCTGGCTGACCTCCCTGCGCCTGGGCGCAGTCGTTGGTCTCCTCGCGTTCGCAGGTGTTGGTGCATCCGGTCACCTGCAGGCACAGATGATGATCCACGAGCAGCCCCTCAAGATGGCTGCTGCAGAAGCTGCGTGCCACGACGGCACCTCCTTCTCCGTTCTGACCGTCGGCGAGCTCGGCGCTCAGAGCTGTGACAAGATCACCCCCGTCATCGAGGTTCCCGGCGTGCTGTCCTTCCTGGCACACGACAACTTCGACACCCCGGTGAAGGGTATTCAGACCCTGCTGCCCGAGTACGAAGCTAAGTTCGGCACCAACCTGCCCAACAACCCGCTCTACGGTGAGCGTGCAGGTCAGAAGATTGACTACCTGCCCTCCCTCGAGGTCTCCTACTGGGGCTTCCGCGGCATGATTGGTCTGGGCGCAGTCGTACTGCCCCTCTACCTCTACGCACTGTGGGTAACCCGTAAGAAGGGCGTGGGCACCGTCCCCGAGTCCAAGCTGCTCAAGAACGTTGCTGTCTGGTCTATCCTGGCTCCCTTCTTCGGCATCTCCCTCGGCTGGATCTTCACCGAAATGGGCCGCCAGCCCTTCGTTGTGGCTCCGAACCTTGAAGGTGACCCCGCAATCCACCTGTTCACCGCAGCAGCTATCTCCCCGGGTGTTTCCGGTGAAGAAATCCTCTTCTCCCTGCTCACCCTGGGCCTGCTCTACGGTGTGCTGATGGTGGTTGAGGTTTACCTGCTCATCAAGTACGTCAAGGCCGGTGTTGTGGCAGCAATGCCCGAGCTGGTTCAGTCGCACCACGAGGACGAGTCCAACGACAAGTCCAAGCGCGATGTGCTGGAGTTCGCCTACTAGGCGGGTAAGGATTGATTCACCATGAACTTTGATTTCAATATCTTTGCCGGTCAGCCTGGCCTGCCCACCCTCTGGTTTGTCGCCATTGGCGTCTTCCTCATCATGTACCTGATCCTCGACGGTTTCGACCTGGGTGTCGGTATGCTGATGGGTTCCAAGTTCACCAAGAACGAGAAGGAACGTCGTCTGCTGCTGAACATCATCGGCCCCGTCTGGGACGGTAACGAGGTGTGGATTGTGTCCGGCGGTGCTGCTATCTTCGCAGCATTCCCCATCTGGTACGCAGCCCTCTTCTCGGCTCTGTACATTCCCCTGACCCTTGCGCTGGTCTTCCTGATTCTGCGTGTGGTCGCCATCGAATACCGCGGTAAGAAGAACGACGAGAAGTGGATCCGTAACTGGAACATCGCTCTGTCTGTTTCTTCCTTCTTCATCGCACTGCTCGTCGGTGCTCTGCTGGGTCTGACCTCCATGGGTCTGCCCATCAACGAGAACGGCGACCGCGTTGGCGGCGCCTTCGCATGGGTCTCCCTGCCGGTTCTGCTCGGCGGTCTGGGCTTCGTGGGCTTCTCCCTGGTTCAGGGTCTTGCCTTCATCGCCCTGAAGACCGACGGTGACATCCGCGACCGTGCCCGCAACACCCTGGTACGCTGGTCTCCCCTCCTGCTGCTGCCGATCGTTGCATGGGTTCTGGCTCTGGACTTCACCAGCGGTAACGGCATCTCCTTGCTGTGCACTGCCCTTGCTGTGGTTGCTGTTCTGTTTGCTTGGATTTCCGCAAAGGGTGGCCGTGAGGGTCGCGCTTTCGCAGGTCTGTCCGTGTTCCTCGCATTCGGCGCTCTGGCAATCTTCACCGCAATGTACCCGAACGTTCTGCCCTCCACCCTGGACCCGGCATACTCGCTCACCATTGCGAACGCATCCAGCTCCGAGTACACCCTGGGCGTTATGACCTTCGTGACCTGCCTTGGTCTGCCGGTCGTGTTCGTCTACCAGGCATGGACCTACTGGGTCTTCCGTAAGCGTCTGCACGTGGATCACATCCCCGAGGCTCACGACGCTACCGAACTGGCTGAACTGCCGACCAAGTAGCATGTAGCTGATTGAAGAATCCCCCGAATTTCTCTTCTGAGAAGTTCGGGGGATTTTTCTATGCACACAGTGGACTATGCACACAGAGGGCTATTCCTGCTGGAGACTATGCCCGCAGCGGATGCAGCTCTCAACAGATGAGCGGGCACGCAAAAATTTTTGGTGCACACCCCCCCCCCGAAATTCGCGCGCGACAGGGAGTAAAAGGTGTAATGTGGTGTACAACTCACT
>CALGXU010000012.1 GCA_937935205.1 uncultured Rothia sp. | reverse complement strand
TCTTCGCCATGAGCTACATCGTGGTGCTGAACCCCCTCGTCATCGGTACCGGTGCTGACGCCTCCGAACGCACCCTCGGTATCGCACCCGTCGCGGCTGTGACCGCGCTGGTTGCAGGCGTGATGACCATCCTCATGGGTGTTATCGCCAAGCAGCCCTTCGCGATGGCGGCTGGCCTGGGCGTGAATGCGCTGCTCGCCTCCACCATTGCCACCACCCCGAACCTGACCTGGGCAGACATCATGGGCCTGGTCGTTCTTGCCGGTCTGATCATGACCGTTCTGGTGCTCACCGGCTTCCGTACCGCGGTGTTTGAGGCGGTCCCCGAGTCGCTCAAGACCGCGATTGTGGTCGGTATCGGCTTCTTCATTTCCTTTATCGGTCTGGTCGACTCCGGCATTATCCGCCGTATGCCTGACGCAGCTGGCACCACCGTTCCGGTGAGCCTCGGCGCGGGCGGTCACCTGCTCGGCTGGCCCACCCTCGTCTTCCTCTTCGGCCTGTTCTTCACCATCGCCCTGTTTATCCGTAACGTGAAGGGCGCGATCCTGTGGGGCGTGCTCGCCTCCACCGCGCTGTCCCTGATTCTGGAGGCGATCGTCCCCTCCGGTTCCGTGACGAAGGCGGCAACCGGCTGGTCCCTGAACGTGCCTTCCCTGGCTGACATGAAGTTCACCACCCCGAACTTCTCCCTCATCGGTTCCGCTGACCTGTTCGGCGCGTTCACCCACATTGGCCCGCTGGCTGCTTCGCTGCTGGTGTTCACCATTCTGCTGTCCGTGTTCTTCGACGCGATGGGCGTTTCGGTTGGTCTTGCCGCCGAGGCTGGCACCATGAAGGACGGTAAGGTCGAGGACATCGACAAAGTCCTGCTCGTGGACGCTTTCGGTTCCGTTGTCGGTGGTGGCGCGTCCGGTTCGGCGAACCAGATTTTCGTGGAGTCCGCTACCGGTATTGGTGCGGGCGCACGCACCGGCTTTGCGAACATTGTGACCGGTGTGCTGTTCCTGCTGGCGATTTTCATCTCGCCGCTGGTCACCATCGTTCCCTTCGAGGCGGTTGCTCCGGCGCTGGTCGTGGTCGGCTTCCTGATGATCCGCCAGGCCGTGAACATTGACTGGACCGACTGGGGTCTGGGCATCCCGGCGTTCCTGACCATTATCTTCATGCCGCTGTCGTACTCGATTGCGAACGGTATCGGTGCCGGTTTCGTGTCCTACACTTTCATTCGCCTGGTGCAGGGCCGCGGCAAGGACGTGCACTGGCTGATGTACCTGGTGTCCGCGGTGTTCGTGATTTACTTCGGTATGGGCATCATTAACGGCTGGACTAGCTAAGTCCGCTAGCCTACATATTTGCTGAGGGCAGGTTCCTGAGGCGGCTGAGAACGTAAGTTTTCAAGCTGTCGAAGGACCTGCCTTTTGTGTATCTGGTTCGCTCGTGCATGTTCCTTATCGTGCCTGGGTGCGAGCGCAAATTCATGGCAGAATCATTCTGTTTCCGGTATGATTCTGCCATGATGTCCGTTCAAGAGTATGCCCAAGAAGCTCAGGTTTCAGAGCGAAGCGTGCGCGCTCGTCTAGAACGCGGAATGCTCCAGGGGCGTAAATTGGGAAGCCGCTGGGTTGTCGACGCTCTCCCCGCAGCGCACCGCAGTAATGCTGGCCGCCCTATTTCCTTCGATGCATTCAACGCTTTGGCGCGTTACTGTGACGGCCAGTCGTCTGTTCTTTCTGCTGAGGAACGCCGCAGGGCAAAAGAACGCGCCTCAGCAATTCAGATGCAAGGACCTGCGTCTGTTGAGCGATACCGAGCCCGCCGCGGTCTGAAAGTACATCATTTACAGGCTCCTCCCGCTGAGATTCCGGCAATTTTGGAAGACCCTGCGTTGTCGCTTACCGGCATTAGTAGCGATATTTCGCAGGTGTACGGCTCGATGGTTGATGCATATGTTTCAAGCCAGGATTTAGAGAATATTATTTTTCTCTACAATCTGCTTCCAGCTTCCGCGGATTCAGCGAACGTCATCTTGCGTGAATGCGATGAGCCGCCCCATATTCTTCCCCTGCACGTGGCGGTGGATCTTCTAGATTTGGGGGATCCGCGAAGCACCGCTGAGGCAGAGCGTATTCTTCAAGATTCTATTTTCAAGGAAGCGTCTTAGTCATGAACGCATCACCTATTTTGATTCCTGCTATTGGGGCAGAGCGTGCCTCATGGCTTGGTCTGGCTGATATTTCAGAGATTATGCCGCAAGGATGGTCGTTGGCTGGCGGAAGCATGATGCGTCTGTTGGCTGCAGAACGAAGCTACGCAGGTTCTCGCTCCACCCACGATATCGACGTTATTCTTGATATCCGCGCTTCCCGGGCACATATTCGTCAATTCCATGAGGCTCTTAGCAATGCTGGATTTTCAGTAGCCGGGTTCAACGCATCCGGCCAAAATCACCGCTGGGTTCGCGGTGAAGCTCAGATAGATATCCTCATCCCATCAGGGCAATCGGAGGCCGCTCGCACCTATGAATATCCGGGGTTTGGCCGCCTACTAGAAACTCGTGGCGCCCAGTTTGGGCTTGAGCGCACCCGTAAAGCATCTGTACTCTGCACTAACCGCCAATTTACAGTCAACGTTCCAGATGGTTTGGGCGCCCTGTACGAGAAAGTATCAGCTCTGCTCAACAACGGAGATTCCGATAAAAGTCGACATTTCCGAGACATTATTCTTTTATCTTCGGTTCTTAATTCTCAAGAACGTCGAGATATCCTGACACTTTCTGGAAAACAGATATATCGCCTTTATGACGGCCTCTCAAGATCGATTCACGAATACACCGGCATTATTTCTGACCGCGAGTTAGAGGTAGCCTCGCGCTTAGAGAACTATCTTGAAAAACTGCTAAAAGACAGAAGCTAACGGACGTCACCATCCACATAGAACCAGGCGCCGTCCACCTTCTCAAAGCGCGACAGCTCGTGCATGCTGCCCTTCACCCGCTCCTCCGCAGGGGTGCCCGGCACCGACCGGTAATACGCAACGAACTCCACCGTGCCGGAGGCGTCAAACGGGCCACCCGAAGAGCCCAGAATATCCAGCCGATACCAGCGCAATGTTTTATCTGTATCCAGCTCGGCGGGGCGCGTATGCGGGTGCCAGCTTGCCAGCAGGTAGGGAGCATCGTGCAGGGCGAAGGCGGTGAACCGCGAGCGCATCAGAGCCAGCGGCGTGGGCGCGTTCAGGGTTCCGGATGCGGCAAACTCGCCCAGGTACCGCCCACAGCAGGCACCGTATACCTCCCCGCTTGTGCAGGGGCAGCGGGTTTGAGGATCATACAGGGTTGTTTCGCTCATGCACCCCATTCTAAAGGGCTACCAGGTTCGGGCATGCGAGAACCCGCCC
>CALGXU010000011.1 GCA_937935205.1 uncultured Rothia sp. | reverse complement strand
ACACCCTATATAAGGCGCCCCTGCGCCACCTTCCGGTACCTCTCGCACCCCAATTTTTCGATTTTCCACCCCTTTTTAAAAAAATTTTTCGCTCAACCACCCCGGTACTGTCCGCCGTGCGCTGAATCGCCTTGCCGCACCTTCGAGCCACCCAAAAACCCCGGAATTCCGCGGCAAAACGCCCCATTCACACCTCGCCGCCGCTCCAAAATCGCCCGCAAAACACCCCTCCAGAGCCCTAAAACACCCACCCCTCACGCCCCTCCGCATAAAAAAGTTGAGTAAAGTTCACTCAACTCTATTGACACCCCTGCCAGGGGAGTGCATACTTGAGTACATGAGGCTCAAGGAGCCGCGCAGACCACCCCACGCGGGGCGGCACGCGTAGCACCCTCGCCTCCGAAAGTTTCAAACTAACCCGCCTCGCATTAGAAGAAGCGGGGCACTGACACCTAAGGAGTGAATCAACATATGGCACGTGCAGTAGGTATTGACCTCGGTACCACCAACTCGGTCGTAGCAGCACTGGAAGGTGGCGACCCCGTCGTCATCGCTAACGCAGAGGGCACCCGCACCACCCCCTCCGTCGTCGCATTCTCCAAGGACGGCGAGGTTCTGGTCGGTAGCGTTGCAAAGCGTCAGGCAGTGACCAACGTCGACCGCACCATCTCCTCCGTCAAGCGCCACATGGGCACCGACTGGACCACCGAGATTGACGGCAAGAAGTACACCCCGCAGGAAATCTCCGCTCGTATCCTCATGAAGCTGAAGGGCGACGCAGAGGCATTCCTGAACGACAAGGTCACCGACGCCGTCATCACCGTTCCCGCATACTTCAACGACGCTGAGCGTCAGGCAACCAAGGAAGCCGGCGAGATTGCAGGCCTGAACGTCCTGCGTATCGTCAACGAGCCCACCGCCGCAGCACTCGCATACGGCCTGGACAAGGGTAAGGAAGACGAGCTCATCCTGGTCTTCGACCTCGGTGGCGGTACCTTCGACGTCTCCCTGCTGGAAGTCGGCAAGGACGACGACGGCTTCTCCACCATTCAGGTTCGCGCAACCAGCGGTGACAACCGCCTCGGTGGTGACGACTGGGACCACCGCGTAGTCGAGTGGCTGCTCGCACAGGTGAAGGCAAACACCGGCGCTGACCTGTCCAAGGACAAGATTGCTCTGCAGCGTCTGCAGGAAGCAGCTGAGCAGGCTAAGAAGGAGCTGTCCAGCGCTTCTAGCACCAACATCTCCCTGCAGTACCTGTCCGTGACCCCCGAGGGCCCCATCCACCTGGATGAGAAGCTGACCCGCGCAAAGTTCGAGGAACTGACCCGCGACCTGCTCGAGCGCACCAAGAAGCCCGTGCTCGACGTAATCAAGGAAGCTGGCGTGACCATCTCCGAGATTTCCGAGGTCATCCTGGTTGGTGGCTCCACCCGTATGCCCGCTGTTGCTGAGCTCGTCAAGGAGCTCACCGGCCGCGAGCCCAACAAGGGCGTGAACCCCGACGAGGTCGTGGCAATGGGTGCAGCACTGCAGGCAGGCGTTCTGAAGGGCGACCGTAAGGACGTTCTGCTGATTGACGTCACCCCCCTCTCCCTCGGTATCGAGACCAAGGGCGGCGTGATGACCAAGCTGATCGAGCGCAACACCGCAATCCCGACCAAGCGTTCCGAGACCTTCACCACCGCAGAGGACAACCAGCCCTCCGTGACCATTCAGGTCTTCCAGGGTGAGCGTGAGTTCACTCGCGACAACAAGAACCTGGGCACCTTCGAGCTGACCGGCATCGCCCCCGCACCCCGTGGCGTGCCCCAGATTGAGGTCACCTTCGACATCGACGCAAACGGCATCGTCCACGTCTCCGCAAAGGACAAGGGCACCGGCGCTGAGCAGTCCATGACCATCACCGGTGGCACCTCCCTCTCCAAGGACGACATCGACCGCATGGTCAAGGACGCAGAAGCACACGCAGAGCAGGACAAGGCACGCCGCGAGGCTGCTGACACCCGCAACGCAGCTGAGTCCGTCGCATACTCCGTCGAGAAGCTCCTGAAGGAGAACGGCGACAAGCTGCCCGAGGACGTCAAGACCTCCGTGCAGGGCGATGTCGACGAGCTGAAGAAGGCACTCGAGGGCGACGACGACGCAGCAGTGAAGTCCGCATTCGAGAAGCTGCAGGCTTCCCAGTCCAAGCTGGGCGAGGCACTCTACGCAGCAGCTCAGGCTGACGCTTCCGAGTCCAAGCCCGCCGCTGATGAGGACGTTGTCGACGCTGAGGTCATCGACGAAGACGAGAAGAAGTAATCATGGCTGAGCAGGAAAACACCACCCCCGACCCGCTGGAGGAGGCATTCAATGCCCCCGCAGCGGAAGGCCACCCCGAAGCTGAATCGGCCGAAAGCCCCGAGGAAGCTGCGGAAGCCGTCGAGGCTGAGCTCCAGGACGCCGTAGAAGCAGAATCTGCGGATGCGGCACTCGCCGCAGAGCGCCTGGACTCCCTGCTTCGCCTGCAGGCAGAGTTCACTAACTTCAAGAACCGCACCGCTCGCGAAAAAGAGCAGCTGCGGGGCTTCGTAACCAGTGAACTGGTGACCGCGCTGCTGCCGGTGCTCGACGATATCGACGCCGCACGCAAGCACGGCGACCTGCAGGAAGGCCCCTTCGCCTCCATCGCTACCAAGCTCGAAGAGCTACTCGGCAAGCAGGGCGTGGAGCGCTTCGGTGAAGTAGGCGACGCCTTCGACCCGAACATCCACGAAGCAGTGCTCCAGCAGCCCACCGACGAGGTGGCTGAGGATCATGTCTCCATGGTTCTGCGTTACGGCTACCGCGTGAACGACCGCGTGGTTCGTACCGCTCAGGTGGCTGTGGCCGTCGCACCGTAAGGTGGCTGGCTAAGGCATTGGCTGAATAACTAACGACGGGCGGGCGCTCTCCCTGGT
>CALGXU010000010.1 GCA_937935205.1 uncultured Rothia sp. | reverse complement strand
AGGGTGCGGCGGGAAAGGGGTTCAGGAAGCTTCAGCGGGTGATTGCTTCACGGGGTATTTAGAGCGGAAGCGCCTTCTTGACGTCTTCAACAATGCCTTCGAGCAGCAGCGGGCCGCCGGTGGAGGTCCACTTGGAGCCGTCCACGAGAATCACGTGGTCGTCCTTGACTGCCTTCAGGTTGGTGAAGCCAGAGGTTTCCTTCGCCTTGTTCAGTGCTTCTTCGGCGCCCTGCAGGCCCGCAGAGCCCTGCGCGTTCGGGTTCTGCTGGCTTGCACCGCCGAGGGTGCCCAGGAACATGTAGTCCGCGTCGATGCTTGCCAGGTTCTCCAGGGAGACGGGCTCAGAGTGGCCCTGGCCGTTGCGGTCCTGCGACTCGGGGCGCTTGAGGCCCAGGTCGTTGAGCACCTGACCGGCGGGCAATTCCTTGAGAATCAGGGCGGGGCCGTTACCTGCCCAGCGGACGATGGAGAAGGTCTTGTCGCCGTACTTGGGGGCGAGCTGCTCCTTCAGCGCCGCGGCGCTTGCCTCGTATGCCTTGATGACTTCTTCGCCCTTGTCGACCATGTTCATCGCGTTCGCAACGTTGCGGAAGTTGATGCGCCAGTCGCCGCCGGCGTAGCCGCAGTAGACCACGGGGGCGATCTTCTTGAGGGTTTCGAAGGCTTCGGAGCGCTTGTCCACGCCGGTGGAGTCGACCAGAATCAGGTCGGGGTCGAGGTTGCCGATCTGCTCGTAGTTGACCTGGGCGACGGTGCCGATAATCTTCACGTCCTTGGCACGGTCGGCGAGGTAGTTGGGTACGCCGGACTGGCCGCGGCCGGAGACGGAACCGACGGGGGTCACGCCGAGGGCGAGCAGGCCGTCGAGGGTGGGTTCGGAGAGGACGATAACCTTCTGCGGGTTGACGGGAACTTCTACGTTCTCGTCGTCGATATCCTTGATGGTGCGGGTGCCGCTGTTACCTCCGGAGGTGGAACCGCCGGAAGTGGTGGTCGTGGTGGTCTCGCTGCTGCATGCCGCGAGGGCGAGAGCAGCCGAGGAGGCGAGCGCCAGGCCGAAGAAGGCGCGGCGGTTAACGCCCGGTGCGCCCTGGTTTTCGGTGTCGGTCAGCTCGGTTCGGTTGAAAGACATAGTTCCCCCTAGATGTGACTAAACTATACCTAACCTTACAGATATCTGAGTGTTACATCAAGACGCGTTCTGTTTGTCTTCTCACACCGTCAGAATGCCCGGTTTTACCGCGGAATTCCGCGGGTTAACATATTTCGCGTTTTGTCATAGTCTTGCTGACACCTTGTCGTTTAAACGAGTGCCTCTCCCCTGCTGTGTCTCGCTACACATCTGCGGCGGCTGAGACGCTGAGAAAGGGTTGAGAAAGCAGGGCACGCACAACGCCCCGCCGCGAAGAACCGCGACGGGGCGCAGCCTTCACAACGGGGCGTTGAGGTTTTATAGATGCGGGGTACAGATACTGGCTAGTACCGTTACCGACAAGTACCGTTACCGGGGCGCGCCGCTAGTGGCAGCAGCCGCAACCGGTGCCGGAACGCTTGACCGATGCGGCCGCCGCACGCAGGGAGGCGATGGCCGCCTCCGGGCCGCCGAGCGCCTCGTCCACGCCGTAGACCGAGCTACCGGCAACGAAGCAGGTTGCGCCCGCCTCCGCAGCACGCAGGATGGTCTCTTCGGTGATGCCGCCGTCCACCTGCACGGTCACCGGCAGGTTCGCGCCCTCAATCGCCTTGGCGGCGCGGGCGATCTTCGGCAGGGTCACGTCCAGGAACGCCTGGCCGCCGAAGCCGGGTTCCACGGTCATGATCAGCAGCATGTCCAGTTCGCTGAGCATGTCCAGGTAGGGTTCCACGGCGGTTGCCGGACGCAGCGCCATACCCGCCTTCGCGCCCTCAGCACGCAAGGTGCGTGCCAGCTTGATGGGGGCGATAGCCGCCTCCGCGTGGAAGGTCACCGACTCGCAGCCCATGCTGGCGTACTGGGGCGCCCAGCGGTCGGCGTCCTCAATCATCAGGTGCACGTCGAACGGCACCGGCGATACCTCGCGCAGACGCTTGACCACCGGCGGGCCCCAGGTGAGGTTGGGGACGAAGTGGTTGTCCATCACGTCAATATGCGCGGCGTCGGCGGTAGAGATGCGTTCGAGCTCGCGCTGCAGGTTCGCGAAATCCGCCGAGAGAATCGACGGGTTAATGGCAATACCCATGGGGTTCCTTTCAAATCCGTGCCGTACGGCGAGTGGTGCTAGGTGGTGAAGCGGCTAGTTCTTACGCAGCAGGGCGAGGAACATCGCGTCGGTTCCGTGCACGTGCGGCCACAGCTGTGCGGTGGTCGGGTTCTGCGAAGCCTTCACGACCGGGGCGCCCTTCTTGACCTTGATTTCGGGGGTGTGGCCGGGGTCCTTCTCCCCCGCCAGCACGCTCACGGGTTCGCCGTTCGCGCCCTCGGTGTGCAGGGCGACGTCGCGCAGTGCGGCGGCGGAGTCGAGCAGGCTGACCGCGCCGCTTTCGAGCACCTCAGCCACAATGTTCTGAGTTTCTGCCGCGTGCGGGGAGCAGGTCACATAGGCGATGACACCGCCGGGGCGGGTCGCCTCAATGGCTGCGTCCAGGAGCTGACGCTGCAGGGGCAGTAGCTCCGCGATATCGCGCGGGGACTTGCGCCAACGCGCCTCGGGGCGGCGGCGCAGGGCGCCCAGACCGGAGCAGGGCACATCCACCATGACGCGATCGAAAAGCTGACCGGGTTCAATGGATCCGGGCAGGTCGGAGGCGTTCTTGCGCAGGGTCTCGCGGATCTGGCGGCCGTCGCCGGTGAGTACCGTGTAGCTGTCCTCGGGCAGGGGGCGCATGGAGGATTCCACGAGCTGGGCGCGGTGCGGTGCCGCCTCGTTGGCGACCAGGGATGCGCCGCGCTGAATACCGAGCGCGCCGAGAAGCGCCGCCTTACCGCCGGGGCCTGCGCACAGGTCGAGCCAGGCGGTATCGGTGCCGTCCAGGGGTGCTACGGCGAGCGCGCGTGCCACCAGCTGGGAACCGGCGTCCTGCGCGCGGACGGTGCCTTCACGTACGGATTCCAGGCGCGCCAAGTCGCCGGAGGCGTACAGCGCCGAACCTTCAACCAACTCGCCGTCGACGGCGCCCTGTTCGCGTGCCTCGTCGAGGCTACCCAGACCGGGTAGCGCAACCAGGTTCACCACGGGGGCGAGGTTGTCCGCTTCGAGCAGCTGCTCAATTTCGGAGGCGGGGCGGCCGTGCGCGACGAGTGCCTGGCGCATGGAACGCACAATCCAGCCGGGGTGCGAGGCGAGCAGCGCCATGCGCTCGGTGTCGTCCTTCGCGTCCTCGATGATGAGTTCGTACCACTCTTCGGGGGTGCGCTCGGAGACGCGGCGCAGCACCGCGTTGATGAAGCTTGCCGGGCCCGCACCGATCTTTTCGCGTGCCAGGGACACGCTCTGGTTCAGCGCCGCGTGGGCGGGAACGCGCATGTTCAGCAGCTGGTGCACGCCCATGCGCAGCACGATGAGGGTGGTGGTACCGACCTTCTCGAGGGGGCGGTCTACGCAGCGGCTGAGGATTGCGTCGTAGGTGCCCTGGTGGCGCAGCGTGCCGTAGGTCAGCTCGGTTGCAAAGCCTGCGTCGCGGTGGTCGAGGCGGTGGCTACGAATCGCCTTGGGCAGCACGAGGTTCGCGTAGGCGTCAGATTCCGCCACGGAGCGCAGGACGTCGAAGACGGTTGCGCGTGCGGTGTCTGCGGTACGCGAGCGTGCGGAGGGTGCCGCCGCGGAGAATTCGCGGGCGGACATGGAGCGGCGGTTGCGTTCGTGGCCGCTCTTATTGCGCTGGGTGGTGCCGCCGCCACCGCGTTTGGTGTCGTCGTGTTCGGTCTTGGCGCGGCGTGCGGCGCGTTCGACGCTGGTCAGGCCGTCGAAGCGGCGACCGGTGCGCGATTCGGGGCGGGAGTTGTCATCCCACTTCTGCGGGCGCTGATTCTGAGTGTGCTGGCGGTTCTGGGACTGCTGGCGGTTCTGCTCACTCACGCCCGAGCCGCTACCAGCGCCGGAGCGGCGGCGACGCTTACGCTTCGCACCGCCCTCACCCTGGGCATACCCCTGACCGCCGCCCTGATGAGACTTGCCCTGGCTGAACTTGCCGTTGCCGGCGTTACCGGCGTTACCGTGACCGGGCTTGCCGTGTCCTCCCTTGTAGGGGCGCTTTTCGTTGCTCATGCGAGTACCACCAGGCCTTCCGCCATGTCCTTGCCAGCGCCGCGAGCCCACGCGGGCGCATCCATCATTTTCTTACCGGCAGGCTGAACCTGCAGCAGCATCAGGGGTTCGGTACCGGTGCCGACCAGTACCTTCTTCGCGTGCAGACGCACCGCACCGGGTGCGAGGGGGCCGCCGTTCGCCTCGGCCAGGGAGGCCACCAGGCGCTCGTCGGCAACCGCCAGGCCACCGATCTTGAAGCGGTTTTCGCCCAGTTCGCACCATGCGCCGGGTTCGGGGGTCACGCCGCGGAAGCGTGCCAGGATCTGCTCGGCGGGTTCGGTCCAGGTGAGGCGGCCGTCGGCAATGCTCATCTTGGAGGCGTAGCTGACCGACTCGTCCTCGACCTGCACGGTGCCGTTCTCGCCCGCTTCGAGGCGTTCGAAGGTGCGTTCAAGCAGTGCGCCGCCGCTGGTGGCCAGGCGCATGAGCACGCTACCGGCGGTGTCGTCGGCGGCTACGGGGGTGGATTCCTGTTCGAAAGTGGGGCCGGTGTCCAGGCCTTCTTCGAGCAGGAAGGTGGTGGAGAAAATTTCCTGCTCACCGGCGATGAGGGCGCGCTGTACGGGGGCGGCGCCGCGCCATGCGGGCAGCTTGGAGAAATGCAGGTTGATCCAGCCGTAGCGCAGGGATTCCAGCGCGGACAGCGGCAGCAGGGCACCGTAGGCGACCACGGCGGCTGCGTCAGCGTTCAGTTCGGCGACGGCTGCGGCGGCTTCATTGTTCCAGCGATTTGCCTTCACGATGGGCAGGCCGAGCTCTTCGGCACGCTGCGCGACCGGGGAGGGGGTGAGCACGCGCTTGCGGCCCACGGGGGCGTCTTCGCGGGTGAGCACGCCGACCACGCGCACCTTATCGGAGTTCGCCAGGTAGTCGAGCGGGGGTACGGCAACGTCGGGGGTGCCTGCGTAAATGATGTTGAGCATGTGGACCTACTTTCCGAAGCTACCGAAGGAGGAACCGGCAGAACCAGCGCCGAACGCGCCACCGCCGCCGAAGGCACCACCCACACGGGCTGCACGCTCGGTCACGGTCTTAGCGGCGACCGTGTTGTAGTCTGCGGCACGCAGGGCACGCATCACTCGCTGGCGGTCTTCACCGACGAGGCGGTCGATGAAAAGCTTGCCGTGCAGGTGGTCGGTTTCGTGCTGCAGCATGCGCGCGAACAGGCCCTCACCCTCCAGTACGAGGGGTTCGCCGTGACGGTCCACGCCGGTCACGCGCGCCCAGTTCTTGCGCGGGGTCGCGGACTTCTGGCCGGGCACGGACAGGCAGCCTTCGCCGCCTTCCTGGTCTTCTTCGCCGACTTCGAGCACGGGGTTGATGATGTAGCCTTCGCGGTCGTCAATGCCGCCGAAGGTGAAGATCTGCTTGGAGATGCCAACCTGCGGGCCAGCAAGGCCCACGCCGCCCACGTCGTACATGGTTTCTAGCATGTCGTCGATGAGTCGCGCCAGGTCGTCGTCGAAGACGGTGATGGGGTCACAGACGCTGCGCAGCACCGGGTCGCCTACGGTGCGGATGCTCAGGATGGTCATGGTTCTCCTTTGCCGGCGGGATGCCGGGAATGTGCTTACGGATTTCAAAATGGTGGCAGAACTGCGCTAATGGCTTTTCGCAGCGGGTTTTCCCTGCGGGTTTTTCCCTGCGCGTTCTTCACAGCGTAGCGCGCGGTTCTGCCTATTGTTCTATTGTCGCCGATTCGCTAGCGCGAATCTAGAACGAATCGAGGCGGCAGGGTGAGGGCTGAGCCTCACCTCCCTGGGCTCATCTCCTCGGGGGGGGTGGGCCTCTCCCCTATACCCGCTACTCCCCTATACCGCGGGCGGGGGCACTACGGGCATGAGCGCGGGGTCTTCAAATTCTTGGACCTGGCGGTCGAATTCCCAGACGCGGCGCAGGGCGCAGAACTTGTACCAGTTGCGTTCGAGCACGGCGGGGTTTGCCTGCTGCGGCAGCACCTGCGTTTCGCCGAGGGCCACACCCATGAGGACGGGGGCGTCGCCGTATTTCCAGGGTTCCCAGGTGCCTTCGTCAGGGTCGACGATGGACTCTTCGGCTTTGAGCCCGGCGACGAGCTGCATGACGACTTTTTCGTCGAGTGCTTTGACGCGGCCGCGTTTGTCGGTGCCTTTGGTTTTGTAGTCGATGATGCAGGTTCGGCCTGCGATTTCTGCGACGAGGTCGAGGGTGCCCGCGTAGCCGACGGTGTCGTTCCAGATGGTGACTTCGGCGGCGAGGGGGCGGGGTTTGAAGGCTTCCCACCATTCGTCGAAGCGGTCGGCGTAGGCTTGTTCTCCGTTGATGATGAGCTGTTCGCGGCTTTCGTCGAGGTTGTGTTCGCGGCCCATGGCGCGTAGGGCGACGGCTTCGGCGTAGTTGTGGACGCGGTCGCCTCGGGCGGCGGCTGCGTCGCGGTATCGTTCGGAGGCGCTGGCTGCGTCGCGGATGATGGCGAATTTGAGGCCGTGGGATCCGGTGGCGCGGTAGGCGCGCTGGTCTTCGAGGGCGGCTTTGGCTGCCATGTACCCGTGCCAGCCGCTGAGGTCGCTGGCGTGCTGCCCGATGACGGTGGTGATGGAGGGGACGAGGGGTTCTCCTCCGCGGACGCGCGCGTACATGCGTCCGTAGTCGGTGGCTGCGGCGAGTTCGGGTGTTGTCACGGGGTACCTCATTCTCGGGTGGTTGTGTCCGCGGCTGGGTTTGTACTGCTTGTGGGCACAAATACCGGTGGGCATAATAAAACCCCCGTTCCTTGAAACGGGGGTTATTTGGTGCGTGATACTGGGTTCGAACCAGTGACCTCTTCGGTGTGAACGAAGCGCGCTACCACTGCGCCAATCACGCTTACGGATAAGACTATACCGAGGCTTGGCGTGAAGGTCAAATTTTGCGCTGCCTTTTTCTTTCCCGCTCCCTTCCCGCCGAGAAGCCACTTGTGTTTCGAAAAGCAACATAAATGGTGGCTTCTCGAAACACTTGTGGCTTCTCGATGCGTATGCAGCAGCACCATAGAATCTAAGAGGTCTTCCCACCGTCACAGATATAAACAAAAAAGCCTGGCTTCCGAAGAAACCAGGCTTTTTCCTAGTGTGACCCCAACCGGATTTGAACCGGTGTTGCCGCCGTGAGAGGGCGGAGTACTAGGCCGCTATACGATGGGGCCGCAACCTCCGTGAGGAGGTTAGCTGGGATACCAGGACTCGAACCTAGAACAAAGGAACCAGAAACCTTCGTGTTGCCAATTACACCATATCCCATTACTCTATTGAGTTACCGTTCCGTTTTTCGCCTTTCGGCTTTTCACCGGAACGAGTAATAACTATACGGGTCTTTCTGGAGGCGTGCAAGCCGAAATCTGGAGAGCCGCCTCACATTCACGGTTTTATGCCCGCTACTTCCGCGTGTTTCCGGGGTTTTTGGGGTTAAAAAGTTTTTTAAGTTTCTTCAAAAAGAGGGTTTTGGGGCCGATTTTCACCCTTCAAAGCAGCTTCAAGGTGACTCGGAGAGTAGTTTTACTTCCTCCCCCGCACGCTTTGTGTCCCAAATTTTTTTGAAGATTTTTTCCTGCACCGCCTCCCGGTAGTCAGGTCGTCAGATAGCCAAAGCAGCCCGGGCGACCAACCCATCCAGGCAGTCACCTCGGGAAAGATCGCAAGACTCCCACCCCACTACTCCCACCCCACCCCGCGCCTCCAAAGCCAAGACTTGCCAAAACTTTTGGAGACAACG
>CALGXU010000009.1 GCA_937935205.1 uncultured Rothia sp. | reverse complement strand
CGCAGCGGCAGGCCCGCGCGTAGCCGCCGCCCGCGCAGACCTCGAAACCGAATACCGCGGCGCTGTACGCCCCGTTATCGGCGTGAACATTGGTAAGACCAAGGTTGTTGAGCTTGAGAACGCTATCGAGGACTACCTGATTTCTACCCGCACCCTGGCACCGCAGGCAGACTACCTGGTCGTCAACGTTTCCTCCCCGAACACTCCGGGTCTGCGCACCCTGCAGGCTATCGAGTCGCTGCGCCCGCTACTGGCTGCCGTGCGTGAAGAGGCAGACCGCGTATGCCCCAACCGCCACGTACCGCTGACCGTGAAGATCGCGCCGGATCTGGTCGATGAGGACGTGATCGAGGTGGCAGCCCTGGCTAAGGAGCTGAAGCTGGACGGCATCATCGCAACCAACACCACCATCGCCCGCGACGGCCTGGGCCTGACCAGCGACATGACCAAGGTCAAGGAAATCGGTGCCGGCGGCCTCTCGGGTGCGCCGCTGAAGCCCCGCTCCCTTGAGGTGCTGCGCCTGCTCAAGCGCGAAATCGGCGACGACCTGGCCATCATCTCCGTCGGCGGCGTGACCACCGCTGAGGATGTGCAGGAGCGCCTGGACGCTGGCGCTGACCTGGTGCAGGGCTACACCGCGTTCCTGTATGAGGGTCCGCTCTGGGCGGCACACATTAACCGTGGCCTGGTGAAGCTGCGCCGCGCTCGCCGCTAAAAGGTGTACAGGCAGGAGGGCTTCATGTTCCCCGGCGTGTTGACTCTGTGTGCTGACTTGGCGTGCTGAAAGGGGGCACCGTTCTCTACCCGTTGGGGTGGAGGCGGTGCCCCTTTTGCGTGCCCCCTATTCCGCCGAAAAGCCACATGTGTTTCGAAAAGCCACTAAAGAAGTAGCTTTTCGAAACACATGTGGCTTCTGAGCGTTTAAGATGTTTGCTCGCGCATAATGGAGATAAGCGGGAGACCATGCACTACAACGATGTGGAGGACCAACCATGAACCCCAACATGCTAAACCGCCGCTTAATGCTGACCGGAGGCACTCTCATCAGCCTCAGCACCCTACTCGCCGCCTGCGCGCCGCACGACATCACAACTGCAGGAGACGGATCCACAGCCTCCGGCACACCTGCCACCAACAGCAGATCAAGTAGAAACTCCGGCACAAACGCAGGTAACGGCGAATA
>CALGXU010000008.1 GCA_937935205.1 uncultured Rothia sp. | reverse complement strand
TACGAGCCGCAACCACGGAGGCGGTGGGCTCCTCCCCCATGATTTCCTTCGCCAGATTCGGGCCCGACAGCACGCACACGCGGTGCGGAATATGACCGATCGCGCGCACATCAGCACCGCGCAGAGCCATAGCCTCTTCCAGTTCCTCGGTAATAACCTGCGACATGCGCAGACCCGTACCGGTCTCCAGGCCCTTCGCCAAAGACACCAGCATGGCGTTCGGCTCAATGTAGCGGGCGAAGCTCTGCAGCTGCGAACGCAGAACCTGCGCGGGCAGAGCAAGAACCACAATATCGGCGCCGGTCAGCGCGGCGGGGGCATCCGCCGTGAAGTGCATGTTGTCCGGCAGCTTCATTCCCGAAAAATAGCGGGCGTTCTCGCGGGTGCGCTCGCACTCAGCCATCGCCTGCTCATCACGACCGATGAGAGTCACGCGAGTGTCATCGCCGCGCTCGCGGGCAGCGTCTGCCGCGATCTTGGCGAAAGCGGTGCCCCAGCTACCGGCACCGAGCACCGCAATAGACTGTACGGTTGCCGGAGGGGTAAATTCAGGGCTTGCTGCGGGGGTGCGTCCAAAGAAGGTCACGAAAACACCTGCCTCTCTTCCTTGCGAGGTTCTTGGATGAGGTCCTTGTGCGAGTCCCCGACAAACGCCTCAGCGAATAGCCGCGGCATCTATCAGGGCCCCTACGATTTTCTCAGCTGGGATGCTACTTTTCGTCCGGTTCGCCGAGCGCGCCACCAACCGGACCGGAGGGAGTGCCGGGGGCTTCACGACGCTTCGTGCGCGGGTTCCAACGACCCTCAGGAGCCTTCTCGCCGCGGATCTTCTCCAGCTCGGCGGTAATAGCGTCCAACATCGCGTCGGTGACCACGCCCAGTTCGGTGCGGGTGTGCTTAGCCTCGGGGCTGGCGTCCTCAACGAGGGAGGCGATATCCAGTGCCTTGCCCACCTTCACGCGGACGGTCTTGCGCGGAAACAGCGAAATCTTACGCTTCTCCTTGATGCGACCATCCTCGCCGGCCTCATCCACGTAACCGAGAATCTGCTCGTCGCCCCAGTGCGCCACCGGGAAGACGGGCGCGCCGGTCGCAAGCGCCAGACGAGCCGCACCGGTACGCGCCTGCATGGGCCACAGCTGCGGATCGTGAGTGGTGGTGCCCTCCGGGAAAATCACGACGGCACCGCCAGCCTCAACAATCTTGCGGGCAGTAATCAGGGACTTACGCGCATCCACCGAACCGCGAACCACGGGAATATGCGCAAGCTTGCGCATAATGTAGCCGAGCACGGGAGCGCGGAACAGCGAATCCTTCGCCAAGAAGCGCGGCAGGGCGCCCTCAACGAAAGCAGGGAAAGCCACGGTCACCGGGTCAAGCTCGGTGGTGTGGTTAGCCACGATAATGTACCCGCCGCTCTTGGGCAGGTTCTCACGGCCGGTAATCTCAACGCGTGCGATGAGCTTGTACAGCCCGCGCGCAGCGTTACCGAGCACCTTGTACAGAGCATCACCGGAGGCGGTGGGCTCAATCTCAGGCAGAGCCTGCTTTCCCTGCTGTCCGCTCACTAGTCCTGAACCTCAACTTCCTCGGGCTCAACAACGACGATTGCTGCATCGGGCTTGGGAGCCTTCGACGCCTTGCGTGCCAGCACCTCAAAGTTGGCACCCAGATCCTTGAGCTTCTGCTCGAAGTTCTCGTAGCCGCGAGCAATCAGCTCAACACCGCTCACGTGAGAGGTACCCTTAGCAGCCAGAGCAGCAATGATGTGGGAGAAGCCGCCGCGCAGGTCCGGAACCTCAATGTCGGCACCGGTCAGCGGGGTGGGGCCAGAAATAATAGCGGAGTGGCCGTAGCCCTTACCCTCGAAACGGCAGGGTGCACCGCCCACGCAGTCACGCATGACGACAATATCTGCACCCATCTGCTTCAGCGCGTTGGTGAAGCCGAAACGCTCCTCGTACACGGTCTCGTGCACAATGGACGCGCCCTTAGCCTGGGTCAGCGCCACAACGAGGGGCTGCTGCCAGTCGGTCATGAAGCCGGGGTGCACGTTGGTCTCAAAGACGATGGGCTTCAGCTCTGCACCGGGGGTGCGCTGAGCCGGGTGGGTGAAGCGGATACCTTCGGCGGTCACCTCGTACAGGCCGCCCATCTTGCGGAACTGGTTCAGGAACGCAGTCATATCCTTCTGAGCTGCGCCGCGCACGAAAATATCGCCGCCGGTAGCCAGAGCCGCAGAAGCCCAAGAAGCGGACTCGTTGCGGTCGGGCAGGGACGCGTGATCGTAGCCGGTCAGCTCGTCCACGCCCTCAATGACGATGGTGCGGTCCTCGTTAATGAAGATGATGGCGCCCATCTTCTGCAGAACAGCAATCAGGTCAATAATTTCGGGCTCAATCGCTGCGTTGCGCAGGATGGTCTTACCCTTAGCGCGCACACCGGTGAGCAGAACCTGCTCGGTAGCGCCCACGGAGGGGTAGTTCAGTACGATCTCTGCACCCTTCAGCCCCTCTTCGGGAACGATCAGGGTGGTGCCGGTTTCGTCGTCCTTCTCAACGACTGCGCCGAACTTGCGCAGTGCAGACATATGGTAGTCGATGGGTCGGTCACCGATCTTGCAGCCACCCAGGTTGGGGATGCGCGCGGTACCGAGGGTGTGCAGCAGCGGGCCCACCATCAGAATCGGGATGCGGGAGTTACCACCGAAGAGCTGAATCTCCTCTGCATTCTTTGCAGCGGTGGTTGCATCCTGCGCGGGGTTGAGGGTCAGAACACCAGCTTCGCGGTCGTAGTCGACCTTTGCGCCGTGCAGCTCCACGAGGGTGGTAACGATTTCGACATCGCTCAGGTCAGGGACGTTACGCAGGGTCGAGGGGGTCGAACCGTGCAGTGCTGCGACCATCGCCTTGGGCACCAGGTTTTTGGCGCCTCGAACGTGGACCTCACCAACGAGCGGAGTGCCACCTTCAATGCGAAGCTTGCTGATGTTCTCAGTCATTAAAAATCCTTTGTGGAGTCGGCTGGTTTAGGCCGAACTTTAACAGTGTGCCGATACGCCGCGTTCTGTCGTGCCGCGCCCCTGCCGGTAGCAGGGCGAAACGGGCGCATATATTCATCATTATTCTAAGCCCTGCGTAAAGGTGCTCCAAACACTGAAGAGCCTTTGGAACTCGTGACTGGGATTTTGTTCTGCTGCGTGTGTGATAAACCGCTCTGACCCCTCCAGATTCAGAGCTAGAAAAAACAAAAAGATACACAAACATTCACACCAATGCAAACATTTTCTGGTTCTTCACCGAAATTTGACGCCAGTTTCGTCTTTTTGACGCACGAATTTGAACTTGAGAGTAACCTCACCCCTACAATAACGTGCACACTCGTGCCCGCTGAACGGCGCCTCCACTCTCGCTGAGGAGCCAATCGGCTCTCAACTGCGGCATCGGCGCCGGCATCGCCGTTGCTCCATGCAGTACGGAGCCTCACGGCAGGGAACGGGCGTGTATTCACTGCATAAACCCTGCGATGGTGCCCAACCACAACGGTTCGGCTTCCTGCTTCACTTCAACTTCAAAAATTCACTTCAACATCACCGTAAATATTCGAAAGTCAACTAAAAACCAGGGCACATCGCAACCAACCACAGGTTGTTTCGCGGCTGCATCCGCGAAACTACCGGAGGACCCAATATGACACATCACAATACTGCATCAACCATTTCGCGCCGTCGCCTCGTACAGGGTGCGGCATGGAGTGCCCCCGTTATCCTCGCCAGCGCAACCGTCCCTGCATGGGCGGCAAGCGGCGAGCCCACCTGCGCCCCCGCCCTAACCCTCAAGCCGACCGCAACCGGCTTCGACGACAAGGCTGGCGCATACACCGAATGGCTCGTTCCTGAAGGCGTTGGACGAGTCCGCTTCGATCTCGTGGGAGGTGCCGGCGGCGCCGCATCTTCCTTCACTCCCAGCTACCTGACCGACGTCACGAACGCGTCCCTGGCTGGTGGCGGTGCCGGCGCGCAGCTCAGCGGCGTTCTGGCGGTCAAGTCTGGCGATATTCTGCGCGTCTGGGCCGGCAACGGCGGCGTCGGTGCCGCATCCGGCACCCGCCCCGCACTCGGCGGCGGCGGTTACGCGGTGGGCGGCGATTCCACCGGTTCCAGCACACAGATCGGCCAGGCGCAGACCCCCGAGAGCGTCTCCGGCATCGTCTACGGCGCCTCCGGCGGCGGCTCCTCAGCCATCGAGCTGGTCCGCAACGGCACCGTCACCGTGGTAGCCGTGGCCGGCGCGGGCGGAGGTGGCGCGCAGTTCGCGACCCTCGCAAGCCACTTCGCGGTCTTTTCGGAAGCCCCCGACGACCAGCTCAACCCGGCCATGCGCATTGCCGCAGATGGTGCCGGTACCGCTATCGGCGGCGGCAACGCCGGGGCCGACGCGAGCCAGGATAACGACGGCC
>CALGXU010000007.1 GCA_937935205.1 uncultured Rothia sp. | reverse complement strand
CAACTAAGGATGCGCAGAACGTGGCACGTCTGCTCTCCACCCGCCCCGGCGTGTTTGCACGCCAGCTGGTGCGCGCCCTGACCGCTTTCGAAGCGCCCCGCTACGGCATCGACACCGCGCCGAGCCCCGGCCAGCAGGTCATCTTTGATGCGTTTGCCGCCGTGGCGCCGCGCGTATCCGCGCCCATCCTGGTGCAGATCCGCAACCTGGTGACCCTGCAGCGTAACGTGCTCGCGAACCCGCCGAAGGAGCGCCCCGCCAACCCGGTGGCGGTTCAGGAGGACCGGGAGCTCGCCGACTACGCGCGCCGCAACCCGGAGGGCGTCGCCAGGGTTCAGAACCTCATGCAGAACGCCGGCATCCCGAACCCGTTGGGTTCGTTCTTCGGTGATAATTCCGGCCCGGAGAACCCGCTGCCGTCCATTCCGGTCGGCTCCGAATCTACCGCGCGCCAGCGCGCAGAGCGCCGCAAGGCGTCCGGTCAGAAGGCTCAGGCCGCCGCCCCGCAGAGCATGAACCTGTCCAAGACCGGCATCGCCACCATGATTCCGGCGCGCGAGTACAGTCCGGCGGTGCTTGACCTGCTGGAGCGCCTGGTTGAGATTGGCCTGTCCGGTCGCCTTGCCGAGACCAGCATCTACCTGCCCGACGAGGTGGGGGACATGGTCATGCCGCTGAACACCCGCAGTGCCCGCCCCTCCCTGGACGGTATGGGCCGTTACAACACCTCGACGGTGCACCTGTCGCCCACCGGCGTGATTCGCCTCTTCTGCTTCTGGGATGAGGGCGTGGACATTGACCTGTCGCTGATGATGTTCGACGCCGAAGGCAACTACATGGACAAGATCAGCTACTGGTCGCAGACCGCGAAGAACAGCCAGGGCGCCATTTACGCGCACCACTCCGGTGACATTACCGACGGTACCGGCGGCGCCTGGGAGTACATCGATATTGAGGCGCGCAAGGCGCTCAAGGCGGAGGTGTGCTACCTCGTGCCGGTGGTGCAGCTGTACTCCGGCTTCGGGGAGGCACACACCTTGGCCGCGGTGAACGACCTGCAGGCGGGCTTCATGGTGGTGCCCGCCGTGGG
>CALGXU010000006.1 GCA_937935205.1 uncultured Rothia sp. | reverse complement strand
TTCAACCGCGGTCCGGGTCGTCCCGGCCCCGGCGGTCGCGGCAATGCACAGGGTGCATTCGGTCGCGGCGGCTCCAAGCGTAAGGGTCGCAAGTCCAAGGCAGCTCGCCGCCACGAGCAGGAGCAGCTGAACGCGCCGGCACCCGGTGGCGTGGTTGTTCCTCGCGGCGACGGCTCGACCGAGATTCGTCTGCGCCGCGGCGCGTCCATCATGGACTTCGCTGAGAAGATTGGCGCAAACCCGGCATCGCTGATTACGGTTCTCTTCCACCTGGGTGAGATGGCTACCCAGACTCAGTCCCTGGACGAGGAGACCTTCGAGCTGCTGGGTGCCGAACTGGGCTACGTCATCAAGATCGTTTCCCCGGAGGATGAGGAGCGCGAGCTGCTCGAGTCCTTCGACATCAACCTCGAAGCCGAAGCAGAAGCTGAAGGCGAGGATGTTCTGGAGGTTCGTCCCCCGGTCGTTACCGTCATGGGTCACGTTGACCACGGTAAGACCCGCCTGCTGGACGCTATCCGTAACACCAACGTCATTGAGGGTGAGGCCGGCGGCATTACCCAGCACATTGGTGCATACCAGGTCCACACCACCGTTGAGGGTGAAGACCGCGCGATTACCTTCATCGACACCCCCGGTCACGAGGCGTTCACCGCTATGCGTGCCCGCGGTGCGAAGGTCACCGACGTGGCAATCCTCGTGGTCGCAGCGGATGACGGCGTTATGCCCCAGACCGTTGAAGCACTGAACCACGCACAGGCAGCTAACGTACCGATCGTGGTTGCTGTGAACAAGATCGATAAGGAAGGCGCGTCCCCGGAGAAGATTCGTGGCCAGCTGACCGAGTACGGTCTGATCCCCGAAGAGTACGGTGGCGACACCATGTTCGTGGATGTCTCCGCCCGCAACGGCACCAACATCGACGAGCTGCTTGAGGCTGTCACCCTGACCGCTGACGTGCTCGAACTGACCGCTAACCCGAACAAGGAAGCCCGCGGCGTGGCCATCGAGGCCAACCTGGACAAGGGCCGCGGTGCGGTTTCCACCGTCCTGGTTCAGTCCGGTACCCTGCGCGTCGGTGACGCTATCGTTGCCGGTGTTGCTCACGGTCGCGTTCGTGCAATGTTCGATGAGAACGGTCAGGCTGTGAAGGAAGCTGGCCCGTCCCGCCCCGTTCAGGTGCTGGGTCTGTCCACCGTTCCTCGTGCAGGTGACACCTTCCTCGCCACCGAGGAAGAGCGTACCGCTCGTCAGATCGCTGAGAAGCGTGAGGCTGCTGATCGTAACGCTCAGCTGGCTAAGCGTCGTAAGCGCGTGACCCTCGAGTCCTTCGACGCCGCTGTGGCTGAGGGCAAGATGGATACCCTGAACCTGATTATTAAGGGTGACGTCTCCGGTGCTGTGGAAGCGCTGGAAGAGTCCCTGATGAAGATTGACGCCGGTGGCGACGAGGTTCAGCTGCGCGTCATCCACCGCGGTGTGGGTGCTATTACCCAGAACGACGTGAACCTGGCTACCGTGGACAATGCGGTCATCATCGGCTTCAACGTCCGCCCGGCAGAGCGCGTTGCAGAACTTGCCGACCGCGAAGGCGTCGAGATGAAGTTCTACTCGGTCATCTACCGTGCGATTGAGGAAATTGAGCAGGCCGTCAAGGGTATGCTCAAGCCCGAGTACGAGGAAGTGGAGCTCGGCTCCGCAGAGATCCGCGAGGTCTTCCGCTCCTCCAAGTGGGGCAACATCGCAGGTTCGATCGTCAAGAACGGCATCATCAAGCGCAACGCCAAGGCACGCCTGGTGCGCGACGGTTCCGTGGTGGCAGACAACCTCACCATCGAGTCGCTGCGTCGCTTCAAGGACGACGCTACCGAGGTTCGCGAAGGTTTCGAGTGTGGTATTGGCCTCGGCTCCTTCAACGACATCAAGGAAGGCGACATTATCGAGACTTGGGAGATGCGCGAAAAGCCGCGTGTCTAAGACTCACACGCTGATGCGCCCGTCACCCGCTAGTGTTCCCGCACTCGCAGGCTTCTAAAACTTAGAGCCTGCGGGGCGGGGGATAAGCGGGGCGGGCGCTTCCGCATTACCTGGAACGCCTCCGTAGCACCCCGAGTGTTCGCGGAAGCACCACGACATTTCAAGGAGAAACACATGGCTGATGCAGCCCGCGCGGCACGACTTGCCGACCGCATCAAGGTAATTGTGGCGAAGGCGCTGGAGCGTCGTGTTAAGGATCCCCGCCTCGGTTTTGTGACCATTACCGATGCCCGCGTGACCAACGACCTGCAGCACGCAACCCTCTACTACACCGTGTTCGGCTCCGAAGAGGACGCCGCAAACACCAAGAAGGCGCTGGAATCCGCTAAGGGTATTCTGCGCTCCGAGGTGGGTAAGAACATCACTGCCCGCCTGACCCCCACCCTGACTTTCGTCGCTGACGAGGTCCCCGAGAACGCCTTCCACATTGAGGCGCTTCTGCGTGAGACTCGCGAGCGCGACGCCGCCCTGGCTGCTGCAGCTGAGGGTGCCGAGTACGCTGGTGAGGCTGACCCCTACAAGAAGGATGAGCCTGCCGAGGGTGAGGACGCCTAAGTGGCGAAGAAGCAACCTCAGGGCCCGTCCGGCTTGATGGTCATTGATAAGCCCGCCGGGATGAGCAGCCACGACGCGGTCTCTCAGATGCGTCGTATTGCTGGCACCCGGCGGGTTGGTCACGCTGGTACGCTGGATCCTGCCGCGACCGGCGTGCTGATTCTGGGCATCAATAAGGCGACGAAGCTGCTGACCTATCTGGTCGGTCAGGATAAAACCTATGATGCGACGATTCGCCTGGGCATTGAGACGCTGACTGAGGATGCCGAGGGCGAGCACACCGCCGCGCATCCAGATGCCGTCGAGGCGCTGACCGGTATGGACGCCGAGCAGATGCGTGTGCGCATCCTGGAGGCTGTGGCGCAGCTGAGCGGCGATATTCTGCAGGTTCCTTCTGCGGTGTCCGCTATTAAGATCAACGGTGTTCGTTCGTATGCGCGTGTGCGTAGCGGTGAGCAGGTTGAGTTGGCGGCGCGTCCGGTGACGATTAGCGAGTTCACGGTGCATTCTGTGACTGCCGGTTTTGCCGAGTACGTGATTGAGGACCCCGAGAACGAGGGCGAACACGCGGCAACTTCGGTTCCTGTGATTGACTGCAAGGTGACTGTTTCGTGCTCTTCGGGCACCTACATTCGTGCCCTGGCGCGTGATCTGGGTAAGATTCTGGGCACCGGTGGCCACCTGACGGCTCTTCGCCGTACCCGTGTGGGTGCGGTGGTACTTGAGGATGCCGCCGATTTGGCGCAGTTGAAGCAGCGCCGTGAAGAGTTGGAGGCGCCGCTGGAAGATTTGTCGCTGCTTCCCCTGGAGGAGGCGGCACGCCGCATCTTTGGTGCGCGTGAGCTCTCTGCGGCGGAGGCGAGCGATATTTCCTACGGGCGCCGTATTAGCCCCAGCGGCGACGGTTCCGTGGTGAAGCGTTCGGTGCACGCGAGCGCGGATGAGTCCGGCGCGGTGCAGCATGCCAGCGTTGAGGGTATTGTGGCGGGCTTCGCCCCGGACGGTACCCTGGTTGCCCTCCTGGAGAATAAGAAGCAGCGCGGGAAGGTACAGGCCGCCCCGGTGCTGGTTTTTGAGGCGAATCGTTCCTTCAACTAGGCGTTGAAGGCTTATGATGGGCGAAGAGGCTTCAGCGTTTGTATCTACTAAACCTGATTTGCCCAAACCTGTCTGATTCAGCGCCCTATCGAATGTGCGCCCCCATTCATTTAACACGCTAACGTAACCCCTATACACACATGACTACTCGTGCGGGTGCCGCCCGGCCCTGCTGAAGGAGAGAAGATGAGCGAGAACCAGAGCTCCGCTAATAAGGCGAGTGAGCCTCGTACCGCGCCGGTACCCCGCGTGGAGTCTGCACAGGCTGAAGCTACCGTAACCGGGGCTGCTGCGACCGGAGCTGCTACTCAGCGCGGTGCCGCGAAGGCTTCCGGTGCTAAGACTTCTGAGCCCATTTCTGCGGCGAAGGCACCCGAGGGTGTTCGCGTAGCTGCACCGGCGTCCGGCGATAAGGCGTCGCAGAAGGCAGATAAGAAGGCTGAGAAGAAGGCAACCCGTGAGGCGTTTGCCCGCCCCAAGAGCATTGAGGAGGCGGCTAAGCCTCAGAACCGTGCGGCGTTCCGCGCGGCGGTGGCGCTGTACGGTCTGTTCATGATTGCGTACGGTGTGTGGCAGGTTCTGGGCGGCGTCCGCGTCATTCCGGACGCGCCGCAGGATTTTGCGAACCCCTCGGTGCAGTCGAACTACGTGTTCTTCGCGGCAACCTATGTGGGTGTGGGCCTGTCCTTCGTGTTCATTGCCGTGAAGTTCAAGTGGGTGAACATGCTCGCGTTCTCCTGCCTGGTGGTTTTCCTGGGCGGCGTGGGTCGTATCCTGTCGTGGGCGTTCTTCGGCACCCCGCACTGGTCGCTGATTGTGCTGATGGTGACTGAGCTTGTGATTCCTCCGTGCCTGCTGGTGTGGTACGGCTGGATTAACAAGTCCAATAAGATTCGCGAGGAGATGCTGAAGGCTTCTCGTAATCAGGCTCGTAAGTAGTCGTAACGCCCGGGAAGGTTCCTGCCGCACGGTGGGGTGCCTGCCCGGGCTTTTTTATGGACCGGGCTTTCTTATAGGCTGGGTTCTCTGCGGGCGGGGATCGCTGAAGGGTGAGGCTCTGCCGCTGCCCGTCAGATACCCCTCCGCACCCGCCACCTCCGCCGTATCCACAAAGATAGGGGAGGAGACACCGCCTGCCAGGGCCGCCGTTCCATTCCCTGTTGATTCCCGTTTTGAATTCTGCATCCTGCCGCCTGTGGTCTAGGATGGTTAGGTACATTTATCTTTTTCAGGAGAGCCCGTGACCCTCTACACCGCTTTGAGCGAGGTCCCCGCCGGCTACGGCCCCTCGGTCGTGACCATCGGCAATTTTGACGGCGTGCACCGTGGACATGCCCGCGTGATTTCGCGCGTGGTCTCCCTTGCTGAAGAGCACGGTTTGAGCTCTATCGCGGTTTCTTTTGACCCGCACCCGATGCAGGTGCACCGTCCCGAGGTGCCCCACCACGACATTATGGGTCAGGGTTCGCGCCGCTACTTCATGTGCCTGCTGGGTCTGAATGATTACCTGCTACTGAACTACAATCTGGAGTTCGCTTCGCAGACTCCCGAAGAGTTCGTGAAGTCCACCTTTGTGGATGCGCTGAACGCGCGTTTCGTGGTCATCGGTGACGACGTGCGCTTTGGCAAGAACAACTCCGGCGACTTGAACACCATGCGTGAGCTGGGGGAGAAGTACGGCTTTGAGGTGGTTGTCGTTGAGGATCTGATGGTGGATGAGAACACCCGCTGCTCCTCGACCCGCATCCGCCAGCTGCTGCTGGAGGGCGATATGCCCGCCGCAACCGAGTTGCTGGGCCGCCACCACATGATGGCTGGTGAGGTCGTACACGGTCTGGCGCGCGGCCGCGAGTTGGGCTTCCCGACCGCGAACCTTGAGCTTGAGGCACGCGGCCTGATTCCCGCCGATGGCGTGTACGCCGGCTGGCTGGTGGATGAGTCCGGTAACCGTCACCCCTCCGCTATTTCGGTGGGTACGAACCCGACCTTTGACGGTATCGAGCACCGCCAGGTTGAGGCGCACGTGATTGACCGCCCGGAAGAGCGCGTGGAGGATTTCAACCTGTACGGTCAGCGTGTGCTGATTGAGTTCGTGAAGCGTCTGCGCCCCATGGTGGCGTACACCGGTGTTGAGGCGCTGATTGAGCAGATTAACGATGATGTGGTGCAGACCCGCGAGGTGCTGGCTGAGGACGCGAAGAACTACTGCCCGCCGGAGTGCCCGGTGCAGGCGGAAGTGAAGCATCCCTACTTCTAACCCCACCACCTCTCACCCCACTGCCCTCTCACCCCACTATTGGGAGCCGCAGCCTGCGTTTTCTGCGGTGATGACTTGATGCCCCGGCGGTAAGATTTTCGGATCTGCCGCCGGGGCTTCGCGCACCCAACCGGATGCGCCGCCCATGAAACATCCAGCGCTGCCCGCGAGGCATCCCTGTTGTAGGCGGCTGGCTGTTTTAGTCGCCCCCGTTTTAAGAGAAGATAGAGTCATGGAAAAAATGAACGTCGAATCCTTCAACCTCGACCACCGCGCCGTAGCAGCACCCTACGTGCGTATCGCAGACCGCAAGGTCCTGCCCGGTGGCGACACCCTCATCAAGTACGATATCCGCTTCACCCAGCCGAACACCGCGCACCTGGAAATGCCGACCGTGCACTCCATCGAGCACCTGAGCGCCGAGCACATGCGCAACCACACCGACCGTCTGATTGACTTCTCCCCGATGGGTTGCCAGACCGGTTTCTACGCGCTGACCCTGGGCCTGGAGCCCGAGGAGTTCTTCCCCATCCTGGAGGCAACCCTCAACGATATCCTCAACGCGACCGAGGTTCCGGCAGCGAACGAGGTGCAGTGCGGTTGGGGCGCCAACCACACCCTCGAGGGTGCGCAGGCTGCGGCACGCGAGTTCCTCGCGGCACGCGATGAGTGGGCGCAGGTGATGGCGTAATGAGCGCACAGATTCCTGACGCTTTCGCATCCGCCTTCAACCCGGTGGACTTTGACCCGAACGCTTTCGACCCGGCTGAGGCGTTCAACAGCATGTTTGAGCTGATGGACGGCATGTCCAACGCCATCATCATTCAGGTGGCTATGGATGAGGAGCTCGCACCCTTCCTGAAGGTGACCGAGGAGCTGCAGCCCTCCTTCACCGAGGGTGCGGCGGTATTCCACCCGCGCTACCTGCAGGTGGGCGAGGACCAGGTTCCGCTGCTGCTGGTTCGCTCCAAGATTGGTCTGGTGAACGCGGCGAGCGCCGTGACCGAGGCGATCAGCTACTCCTCGAACTGCCTGGGCGTCATTAGCGCAGGTACCGCCGGCGGTTTGGCTCGCGGCATCAACGTGGGCGACGTGCTGATTGGCGAGAACTACACCTACACTGACGCCGACGCGACCGCGTTCGGTTACGCGCGCGGCCAGGTTCCGGGCATGCCCGAAAGCTACGACGGTCAGGCGGACGAGTGGCAGGATGCCCTGGAGCATGCGCTCGCCGCGCTGGAGCCGGTGCGTGAGCAGGCTGAGAGCCCGTGGGAGGTGCGCCGCGGCCAGATGCTGGCGGGTAACTCCTTCGTAACTGCCCACAACGTGAAGGACACCCGCGAGGCATTCGAGGGTGCCATCAGCACCGATATGGAGACTACCGCTATTGCGCAGGTCTGCCACAACTACGAGATTCCGTTTATCGGTGTGCGTTGCGTGTCTGATCTGTGCGGCCCGGAGGCAGACCAGGACTTCCACCTCTCCGTGGATGTGGTGGCTCCTCGTTCGGCTCGTTACGCTCTGCAGCTGGCTACTGAGCTGTGGACCGAGGCGCAGCTGGAGGCGCTGGATCTGGCTCTCTAAAGCCCTAGAGCTGTAGCGGAATGTGAAACTGAGCTCGCATTCAGAAGTGCCGGGGCGTGAACCTGATGGGTTTGCGCCCCGGTCTTTTTCGTACTCCCATCTTTTGTGGCCCGGCACTTTTGTGTACCCGGCCCGCGAGACATGCAGAAATATTAATCGCGGTGAATATACATTCTGTGTGTCGTGGAGTACTATGTTTGAAGAAACTAATCGCTCTCACAGAGGAGTACGTCGTGAAGTTCTGTCCGACTCTCGCCTCCGTCACCGGTCTGCTCGGTGGCTACAAGGTTGCATCTAGCACCGGCATCCGCCCGCTCGGTGGCGCTGTCCTGGCACTGTGCGGTGCCGTGGCTTACAAGAATTGGAAGCGTAAGGCTGGCGCAGGCCGTGCCACCTTCCTCACCGCTCTCTACCTCGGCGCGTTCGGCGCCGCTCATCCGCTCGCCAAGAAGCTTGGCGCGTGGCCTGCAGTCTACACCGTGACTGCTGTAACCGCTCTGTCCTCCATCGTCATTGGACGTAAGCGACAGAAGTAGTCTTTGACGAAAAGACGGCGGAAAGGCAACGTTGCCTTCCCGCCGTCTTTTGCATTCCCACCCACCGTGCAGGCTGGGTGGGAATGCGCCGGGGCGATGCGCGAAGGCAACACCTTCCGCGCAACGCCCCATCACTCGATGGGGAGTGAACCAGTCGGTGCCGCGCTAGACCACCTGCGAACTGCTATCGCACAGTCAAGCTCAGCACCACCAGATAAGTTTCTCCGCCACCGGCGGGTACACCCCACGAGGTAAAGGAAAAGAAGAAGATGAATACCACTCCGGACTCATCCCCGGTACAGCAAGGCGTAGCTGAGGCTACCTCCGAGAACCCGCAACTAGCGCGTGGACTCTCCCTGCGCCACATCATGTTCATCGCCCTCGGCTCCGCCATCGGCACCGGCCTGTTCTACGGCTCGGCATCCGCCATTCAGCTGGCGGGCCCCTCCGTGCTGCTTGCCTACGTTATTGGCGGCGCGGCAGTGTTCATGGTGATGCGCGCAATGGGCGAACTCGCCCTGGCACACCCGGTCTCCGGTGCGTTTTCCGAATACGCCACCCGCTACCTCGGACGCTGGGCTGGCTTTGTGACCGGTTGGACCTACGCCCTGGAAATGGCGCTGGTCGCCATTGCGGACGTCACCGCCTTTGCCGTGTACATGAAGTTCTGGTTCCCGAACAGCCCCTCCTGGATTTGGATTGTCTCTGTTCTGCTGATTCTGCTCGCCATTAACCTGGCGAAAGTCAAGGCATTCGGTGAAACCGAATTCTGGTTTACCCTCGTGAAGGTCAGCGCCATTATCGCCATGATTGTTGGCGGCGTGATCCTGCTCTTCGTGGGTGTGCAGGCGCACGACTCCGTGGCGCCCTCCGTCACGAACCTCTGGGCTCTTGAAGGCGGCTTCTTCGCGAACGGATTTACCGGCTTCCTCGCCTGCTTTACCGTGGTGATGTTTGCCTTCGGCGGTATCGAGAACATCGGTATTGCCGCCGGTGAGGCGAAGGACCCGCGCACCTCAATCCCCAAGGCGATTCGCACGGTGCCGTTCCGCATCCTCATCTTCTACATTCTGACCCTGTCGGTCATCATGTCCCTGTACCCCTGGTACTCGGTGACGAAGGCGAACTCGCCGTTCGTGCAGATCTTTGAGGGGCTGGGCATTCCAGCGGCTGCTTCGATTCTGAACGTGGTCATCATTACCGCCGCGATCTCTGCGCTGAACGCGGACGTGTACGGTGCCGGCCGCATGATGTACGGCCTGGCGAAGCAGAACCTCGCCCCCGCCTCCTTCGCGAAGGTCACCAAGAACGGCGCGCCCTGGATGACCACCCTCATCATGGTGCTGGTCATGGCGGTCGGCGTGATCGTGAACGTGCTCTTCGAGAACGCGTTCGAGGTGGTTGCCTCCCTGGCAACCTTCGCGACCGTGTTCGTGTGGGTCATGATTCTGCTGGCACACATCGCGTTCAAGCGCAGTGGTGCCGATACCGAGGCGCAGCCGGTGCACCAGCCCCTGTGGCTGAGCTACCTGGCGTTGGCGTTCATGATCTTTATCGTGGTGCTCTTCGGTTGCTTCGCCGATACCCAGCTGGCGCTGGTGATGGGCGCAATCTGGTGCCTGTTCCTGCTGGGCTACTACCGCCTCGTGGTGGTCCGCGCTCGCGCTGAAGCGTAAACACCGAATAAACGTAGAGCCCGGTGCAAGAGCCCGGGGTGAGAACCATACTGTGAAGCCCGGCGACCGGTAGTGTGATGAGCTACCTGTCGCCGGGCTTCTGCTTACCCTTCCACGAAAGCGCCCCGGTAGCGTAGAATGGGAAGAACGCGTCTGCAGTCCGCAGTAGACGACGTGTATTACAGGGCGTAAGCCCACCACCCGGCGGCAACCGTCCGTACGGGACGTATGCGGTACTAACTCTAGGAGTTAAAAGTGGCACTGGATCCCGCTGTCAAGCAGGCAATCATCAAGGAATACGCAACCCACGAGGGCGACACCGGTTCGCCCGAGGTTCAGATTGCAGTTCTGTCTCGTCGTATCGCCGACCTGACCGAGCACCTGAAGTTCCACAAGCACGATCACCACTCCCGTCGTGGCCTGATGATCCTCGTTGGTCGTCGCCGCAACATGCTCGGCTACCTGAAGAGCGTCGACATCGAGCGTTACCGTTCGCTGATCGAGCGCCTGGGCCTGCGCCGATAAAACAGGAGCGTCTTGACGCTTTTGTGGTGATTAATCGCCTTTAGGCGGTGTGTGCGGACGTGCTGTCAGCACTACCAACCCTCCATCACGGAGGCGGGTAGCGCCAGCGCGTCCGTACTGCCGCGTTGAGGGGCGCATCTTCCGCTCGCTAGAATCCCGCGAGATTCTAACGCTCGAATCCAAAGCGAGATTCCGGCGCTAGAGTCCACCGCTAGATTCCACAGCGAGAAATCGTTGGAAGATGCCGCATCCCTCACCTGAAAGAAAGAATAGAAGGCCGTGCCGGCACACACGCCGCGGTCCTCGGTAGCGAATTACGGAACAACACCACCCCCACAACCTAGCCGACACACGTCGGGCACACGAAAAGGTAGGGGAGAGGTGCCGTGGTTTCCTATCGAAGGCCGACTCGTGCGCCGTACGGCCTGCCAAGAAGAAAGAAGGAACCGTGGAAGGTCCCGAAATCAAGTTTGCTGAAGTCGAAATCGACAACGGCATTCACGGTAAGCGCCACGTGCGCTTTGAAACCGGCCGTCTCGCCAAGCAGGCTAACGGCTCGGTGCTCGTCACCATCGATGACGAGACCACCCTGCTCTCCGCAACCGTGGTCGGCAAGTCTCCCCGCGAGGGCTTCGACTTCTTCCCGCTGACCGTGGACGTGGAAGAGCGCATGTACGCAGCCGGCAAGATCCCGGCATCGTACTTCCGCCGCGAAGGCCGCCCCAGCACCGAGGCCATTCTGGCAGCCCGCCTGATTGACCGCCCGCTGCGCCCCGCCTTCACCAAGGGCATCCGCAACGAGGTGCAGGTCGTCGTGACCGTCCTGACCTACAACCCGGACGAAATCTACAACACCTTCGCGATTAACGCGGCTTCGGCATCGACCTCCCTGTCCGGTGCGCCGTTCAACGGCCCCATCGGTGGCGTGCGCATGGCACTGATTGACGGCCAGTGGGTCTGCTTCCCCAAGTACTCCCAGCTGGAAAACGCTGTCTTCGACATGGCTGTTGCAGGCCGTATCGTCACCAAGGCTGACGGTACCGAAGACGTCGCCATCATGATGGTCGAGGCTGAGGCCACCGACAACTCCTGGAAGCTCATCAAGGAGGACGGCCAGACCGCCCCCACCGAAGAGGTCGTCGCCCAGGGTCTAGAGGCCGCTAAGCCCTTCATTGCCGCCCTGTGCAAGGCTCAGTCCGACCTGGCAGCCCGCGCCGGTAAGCCCGCCCTCGAGCTGCCCTTCTTCGGCGGCCACGGCGAGGACGTGGACGCAGCCGTGAAGGAATTCGCCGCAGACCGCCTGGTCGAGGTGTACTCCATCGCCGGCAAGCAGGAGCGCGAAGCCGCCGCAGCCGAGCTGCAGGAAGACCTCAAGGAGGCTCTGACCGGCGAAGGTAAGGAATTCGAAGAGCGTTCCAACGAGGTCGACGTGGCATTCGCCGCCCTGACCAAGCACATCGTGCGCCAGCGCATCCTCACCGATCAGGTGCGCATCGACGGCCGCGGCCTGACCGACATCCGCCAGCTCACCGCTGAGGTTGAAATCCTGCCTCGCGTTCACGGATCCGCTCTCTTCGAGCGCGGCGAAACCCAGATCATGGGTATCACCACCCTGAACATGCTCAAGATGGAGCAGCAGCTGGACTCCCTGCACCCGCTCAAGTCCAAGCGCTACATCCACCACTACAACTTCCCGCCGTACTCCACCGGTGAGACCGGCCGTGTGGGTTCGCCCAAGCGCCGCGAAATCGGCCACGGTGCACTCGCAGAGCGCGCAATCACCCCGGTGCTGCCCTCCCGCGAAGAGTTCCCCTACGCAATCCGTCAGGTCTCTGAGGCTCTGGGCTCCAACGGCTCGACCTCCATGGGTTCGGTCTGCGCCTCGACCCTGTCCCTGCTGAACGCCGGTGTGCCGCTGCGCGCACCCGTTGCAGGTATCGCAATGGGCCTGGTCTCTGACGAGGTTGACGGCGAGACCCGCTACGCAGCCCTGACCGACATCCTCGGCGCGGAAGACGCACTGGGTGATATGGACTTCAAGGTTGCAGGTACCTCCGAGTTCGTGACCGCTATCCAGCTGGACACCAAGCTCGACGGTATCCCCGCATCCGTGCTCGCTGGCGCACTGACCCAGGCACGTGAGGCTCGCCTGCACATCCTCGAGGTGCTCGTCAGCGCGATTGACGCACCGGATGAGATGAGCGAGTTCGCACCGCGCATTATTTCCGTGAAGATCCCGGTCGCCAAGATCGGTGAGGTCATCGGCCCCAAGGGTAAGATGATCAACCAGATCCAGGAAGACACCGGCGCAGACATCTCCATTGAGGACGACGGCACCGTATACATCGGCGCAGCCGACGGCCCCTCCGCCGAGGCTGCCCGTTCGGCAGTGAACGCTATCGCTAACCCGCAGGTTCCCGAGGTTGGCGAACGCTACCTGGGTACCGTGGTGAAGGTGACCGACTTCGGCGCGTTCATCTCCCTGACCCCCGGTAAGGACGGCCTGCTGCACATCTCCGAGATGCGTAAGCTCAACGGCGGCAAGCGCGTTGTTGACGCTGAGGACGTTGTCTCCGTGGGCCAGAAGGTCCAGGTGGAGATCACCAAGATTGATGACCGCGGTAAGCTCTCGCTCGCACCGGTCGTTGAGGGCGGCGACGACGAGTAGTCGACCCGTCTAATGATGAGGGGCGTTCGGTACGTACCCGGTGCGGTTCACTCCCCGCCGGATGCGCCGGGCGCCCCTTATCTCATGAGGACAGAGAACAGCGGAATGCAGACTGCTGTTCTCACTATGAAAGGAATATCGGAATTGTCGACTCGACGAGATACGACGATTGATATTGCCAAGGGCATCGCGATTATCGCGATTGTTTTTGGGCATATTCATCGAGGGATGTGGGCATCAGGGTTGGGCACCGAGGCCCTGCGCCCCTACAAGTACATGCTGGATTATGGGGTTTATTTCTGGCACCTGGTAGTTTTTGCTTTCCTGAGCGGCCTTTTTGTGGCGCGAGGAGCAACGAAGACTACTCCCTCCTCATATCTGACGAAGCGTCTGGTTCTCTTCGGATACCTCTACGTTATTTGGCAGGTTCTGCAGGTGGGTATGAAGCTTGTGCTTCCCTCTAACTCTTCCGATAAGACGACTGTTATGAGCCTGCTCGAGCTGTGGAAGCCAGAGGGTCAGCTCTGGTTCTTCCCCTGGCTCATGATTGTCACCATTATTGCTGTGCTGGGCCGCGTCTGGCAGAAGGATGCCAAAGCCTACGCAGTTGTGGCGGTGTGCGCGGTTCTTGCCATCGTTTTCTGGGGTTATAGCGGCGATTATGTAGGTACCGGAGGTATCTCTCTTGCGGTCTTCTTCATGCTTGGCGTGGCTCTTGGCCATGAGAGGTTCCAGGCTATTATGGAGTCCGTATCGCTGGCAGTACACGCCGCCATTGTGGTAGTCGGTCTTGCCGTCTACACCGTAATTTTGGTGAATGTACAGGCTACTCCGCCGACTGTGGTGCCCTACTTTGCGAATAACCCGGCGGCAATCGCCACGGGTATTGTTGCTTCGTTGCTGTCTTCGTTGGCGGTGCTCTCGCTCTCCTACCTGCTGGCGCGGGTTCAGTGGAGCGGCTGGCTCGCCTACCTGGGCCGTCACTCCCTGGAAATCTTTATCGCGCACATTGTGTGCGGTGCAGCTTTCCGTTTCGTGTTGACGAAGTCCGGTTTCTTCTCGGTGCCCCTGTTCTTGGTGGGAGGAACGATCTTCGCGATTCTCGCCTCGCTCCTGATGGGGTACTGCGCTCAGAAACTGCGGGTTCCGCTGTTTGCGTTGCCTCGCTCTCTTGAAAGAAAAATTAGCTAATCGAAATATCGAAGGATGCTGAATGTCTATTTCCCTGCCCGTCGAGCTTGAAGCAATCGCCGAAGAGCTCAACTACGAGCACGGCCGCCTCATCTACGAGGGTGTAGGCGGTAACGAGGTGCGCCGCTCCATCCTGCCCGGTGGCGTACGCGTGATTACCGAAAAAATGCCCGGTACCCGCGGCGTATCCATCGGTTTCTGGGTGGGAGTCGGCTCCCGCGACGAAGCCCCCGGCATGCTCGGCTCCACCCACTTCCTGGAGCACCTGCTGTTCAAAGGCACCGGCACCCGTACCGCCCTGGACATTGCATCCTCCTTCGACGCGGTAGGCGGCGAATCCAACGCCCTGACCGCTAAGGAACACACCTGCTACTACGCGCGTGTGCTCGACGATGACGCACCCATGGCGGTGGACGTCATCACCGACATGGTCACCAACGCCCTGCTGGACCCGGCTCACCTGGAGCAGGAACGCGGCGTGATCCTCGAAGAGATCGCGATGGATCAGGACGACCCGACCGACGTTGCTTTCGAGAACTTCGTGGAGCAGCTCATGGGCGAGAACCCGCTGGGCCGCCCCATTGGCGGTACCCCTCAGGAGATTACCGAGGTGCCGCGTGACGCCGTGTGGGAGCACTACAAGCGCTACTACACCCCGGACCGCCTGGTCATTTCTGCCGCCGGTTCGCTGGAGCACAGCACCATGGTCCGCCTCGTGCTGGAGGCGCTGACCCGCTACGGCTGGAACCTGCAGGAGGGCGTGGCACCGGCACCGCGTCGTGTACGCACCGACAGCGGCATTGTTCCGCTGAGTGAGCTGCGTGAGGTGGAGAAGGGCTTCGAACAGACCAACATTGTGATGGGCTGCCCGAGCATTATCGCCGGGGATGACCGCCGCTACGCGATGAGCGTGCTGACCAGCGCGTTCGGCGCGGGCATGTCCTCGCGTCTGTTCCAGGAGATTCGTGAGAAGCGCGGCCTTGCCTACAGCACGTTCGCGTTCTCCGGCGCGTACTCGGATGCCGGCTACTTCGGCATGTACGCGGGCTGCCTGCCCGCTAAGACCGAGCAGGTGCGCGAGGTCATGGGCTACGAGTTCGATAAGCTCGTCACCGCCGGTATTACCGAGGAGGAGCTGACGAAGGTCCGCGGCCAGCTGGCCGGCTCCACCGTGCTCGGTAGCGAGGATTCGGGTTCGCGCATGTCCCGCCTGGGCCGCGCTGAGCTGGATTCGGGCCTGTTCACCAGCACCGATGAGCTGCTGGAGAAGATCCGCGCGGTCTCCCTGGAGGAGGTCCGCGACCTGGCGGCGTACCTGGGGCAGCAGCAGATGATTACTACCATTGTGCGCTAACCCCTCAACGCTTACGGCACGAAAATGCCCGTTCCCACACCCCACCAATGCGGGGGAGGGAACGGGCATTTTATGTGTATCCGCACCTATCGAAGAGACGCTACCAAGAGGTACTTCCGGGTGCTTAGCCGCCCATGCTGTTGACGCTCAGCATGAGCGGCAGAACCCAAAAAGCTACTGCTCAAAGCTACTGCTCAGGGCTACCCCAGAACACTACTTCTGAGGGGCTACTTCTGCGCGCTACTTCTGCGCTCTACTTCTGGGCCTTGGCGATAGCCTCCATCAGCACCTGAGCGTAGAGCTCCTGACCGGCAGCCTCCGGGTGAACACCATCAGAGGCCAGCAGACCGCTCTGAGTCTGCAGAGCCTGGCGAATCGTAGAGTTCCAATCCGCAATAATCACGCGATCAGAATGCTGAGAAGCGAACTCGCGAATCTTACCGTTCGAGTAGTCAATCCAGGTCAGGTTGCGCGGGCCGTAACCGGTGACCAGCACCAGCTTAGAATCGGCGGGCATAGCCGCCAGAACCTCGTCGAGCTGACCGTCCAGAATGGTCGAGTTAGCGGTCACCGACAGCACGAAGGTCTTACGAATCTGGCCGTTGGCACCCATGGATTTAATAATCGGCAGAGCCTTGGCGATAGTGCGTCCCTCCGCCGCGTCGATGGATGCTTCAGGCATCTTGTCGTACAGCTCGGGGGATACCGCCACCACAATGGAGTCACCCACAATGGTCACCTGCGAAGAGTTCACCGAACCAGCCGAAACCGCCGAGGCCGAAGGGCTAGCCGAAGCCTTCGCATCCTTACCCGCAGCAGAAGCACTCGGGTTTGCAGAGGCGCTCGCAGCCTGCGCCTCCTGACGAGCCTTCAGACGCTCAGCGGCGGCACGCTTGCCGTCCTCAACGGACTGCTGTGCGGTAGTCATTGCCGGAGCGGTGTGCACCGCCAGACCGGTAGAAGCAGCAGCCACAACAACGGCAAGAGCCACCGAAACCGGCAGGAACTTAGTGCGCGAGGACTGGAACGCTGCCGCCACACGGTTCGCGCTACCGCGGAAACCGTAACGGCGAATCGGGGTCTCAACCCAGCGGTACGACATCTCCGCAATAGCGAAGGTCGCCACCAGAACGCCCACGTTGACCAGCGGGGAGCGGTCCGCACCCATCAGGTAGTGCATGACAACGGCGAGCGGCCAGTGCCACAGGTACAGGCCGTAGGAACGTTCGCCCACCCAGCGCAGGGGAGCGAAGTTCAGCAGGCGGCGCAGCATTTCGGAGGCGCCAGCGAGCATATCGGGCAGCATCCCCTGAATCACGCCGAGTGCCAGCAGGGAGGCGCCGAACAGACCCCAGGGAATCGCTCCGGGTGCCGACTCGGGAACCAGAATCGCGTAGGGAATCAGCGCGAACAGGGACAGCCAGCTGATCATGACGCGGGCGAAAGCGACCAGGCCGAAGGGCTGAGCCACACGGTACAGCACGGACTGCTGCAGCGGCGGGTACAGCGACCAGGGGCGCGCAAACGCCAGCAGCGCACCGAGCAGCAGGCCGTACAGGTGAGTATCGGTGCCGTAGTAGACGCGGCTAATGGGGGCACCGGACATCAGCAGCGCGGTGGCGATGCTCAGCGACGCAATAATACCGAGCACCATGACCACGCTGAAACGACGCCACGAACGGCGCAGCAGCACCCCGGCGCCAACAATCAGCAGGGGCCAGACCACGTAGAACTGTTCTTCCACTGCCAGGGACCAGAAGTTCGTGAAGAGCTCCGGGGAGGTCTGCGCGAAGTAGTCGTTACCGGCAAAAATGGAAATCCAGTTAGACGAGAAGGTCGCCGCACCGGCAAGCTGACGGCCCAGGTTCACCTGAATATCGCCGCCAATGAGCAGGCTGACCGGTCCCATGACCAGAATCAGCAGGGTAATGGCGGGAAGCAGGCGGCGGGCACGGCGAATCCAGAAGTTGCCCAGGGCAATTTTGCCGGTGAGCGCACCCTCACGCAGAAGCAGGGAGGTAATCAGGAAGCCGGAGATGACGAAGAAGATATCCACGCCAATCATGCCGCCGGGTAGTACGGTGGGCCAGAAATGGTACACCATCACGAGGAGCACAGCGATTGCTCGCAGGCCGTCCAGACCCGGCAGAATATACCGCCGGTTAGCCTCATCTGGACGCACGGAGGAGGTAAAGAGGGACTTCATACTATCTGTGTACTCCGTAGGACGGAAATTATAGAAATACTTCCTAATTATATGGTTGTTCCTTTTATGCGACATATAAATACTCGTATATGACGCACATAAGATTTCGTTTTTTGTATTTGTCAGTTCAGCTAAGCATCTCACCCCGTGTGTGCGATAGGGCGTATCGCGTCTACACGGGGGATAATAGAGGCTGTACGTCACAGCGTCTGCCCCATCGTCGGGGCGCTAACAAGTTACGGAGGAGAGAACCATGACCCACGAGGGCGACGAAAAAATCTGGAAGGTAGCGGTACTCGGTGCCGCGGGCCGCATGGGCTCTGAGGCGGTGTGCGCCGTCAACACCTCCGCAGACATGGACCTGGTGGCGGCACTGGGCCGCGGCGACGACCTGCAGGAGCTGGTTGATGCCGGCGCAGAGATTGTTATTGATCTGACCGTTCCCGAATCCAGCGAGGCGAATGTGCGTTTCGCGGTGGAGCACGGCATGCACGCTGTGGTCGGTACGACCGGCTGGACCCCCGAACGCCTGGACTCCCTGCGCGAGCTACTGGGCGAGCACCCCGGCGTGGGCGTACTGATCGCCCCGAACTTCGCGATCGGTTCGATTCTGGCCACCGAGTTTGCGGCCAAGGCCGCCCGCTACTTCGA
>CALGXU010000005.1 GCA_937935205.1 uncultured Rothia sp. | reverse complement strand
AAGTCATCGTGCTCAGCATCGGAATAAAATGCGTGCGCGGATCGCACACATACGCGATGAAGAACAAGCCAGCGTCCAGGCGGCCCAGCTCATCAGCACCGTCCGTGTAGTTGAAGCCGCGACGCAGCATCTGCACACCATCATTCTGGTCCGGGTGCATCAGGCGCATATGCGCATCCGCCGGAATCAGAGGACCAGAGCGGCCCTTCTCCGAAAAGTTAGGAGCAGAGAACTCGTCACCACCGGACAGCGGAGCACCGGTCACCTTCGTACGACCCACGATCTCCTCCTGCTCACGCAGACGAGTGCGGTCCCACGTTTCAATATTCATGCGGATACGACGAGCAGCCAGATAGCTACCGCCCTCCATCCACGCCGGGCTATTCGCCGAATTCTCAGAAGAAGTCCACACATGCTTCTTCAACAGATTCGGGCTCTCCACCTTCAGGTTATTCGTACCGTCCTTGAAACCGAACAGGTTACGAGCCGTCACCTGGCTCGTCGACGTCGAAGAGGTACGACCGAAGCCCTGCTGGTTCCACGCCACCACGGCACGGCCACCAGCAATACGGATCAGGTTACGAATCGCGTGGAACGCCACCTGCGGGTCATCCGCACACGCCTGAATGCAGATATCGCCGTTGCTTCGCTTATCTTCCAGCGCATCACCGGTCATATGAGGGATGCGGACCAGCGCCTCCGGGAGCTTAGAGGCAAAGCCGAAGCGATCCTTGCCCTCATCATCAACGAAGAAGCTACGACCCAGACCAAAGGTGAGGGTCAGGTTCGCGGCAGACAGGTCCATCGCCTCGCCGGTGTCCTTGGGAGGTGCCTCATAGGAGCGGTCCTCCCCCACCAGCTCGCCCGCCTGCAACTTCGCAGCGGCGGCAGTCCATTCCTTGAACAGGGACTGGATTTCGTCACGGTCGGTAGTCTTCAAGTTCAGCGCCGCAAAATACATGCGGTCCTGCACCTCAGTAGAGATACCGCTCTGGTGCTCACCGTAGAAAGAGTGGGAATCCTTCACCGCGGTCGAGGAAGCACTCGCAGAAGTCTGCGCGCTGGAGTTGGAGGAGCAGCCGGCGAGCGCGCCGAGAGCACCCAGAGCACCGGCACCAGCCAGTGCGGCGCCGAGCGCACCGCGACGGGAGGTACCAGCAGGCTTAGCTTCGGTAGCTACTTCCGGGGTGTGGTGGTTGGGGTCGGTAGGCATGGGAAGGCCTTTCGTATGGTGTGTGAATGATGAAGAATGCAGCAGCTACCATGCGAGCAACCCCTGCAAGAAGAATGCACCTGTGCCGGGCAGAGACACGAGGGCAGAGACACGAGTCAACCGTAGTCCCCACCCGGCATACCCGCGGATATCACATACCGCGGCAGGTGAGCGTCGGCGGGATACTACTTAGTGCCCGCGCCGGTCACAACCTCAGTCATCTTCGAAACCGGCTCGGAGAGCGCCTCCACAGCGTCGGAGAGCTCACGTACCTGCTCCTTGGTCAGCTCATCGTACGAAGCGAAGCCATCACCCTTCTTGTGCTGGTTCAGCAGCTTCTGCACAGCATCGAACTTCTTCGCAATGTCCTCAGCCAGCTTCGGGTCCTTCTGCTTCAGAATCGGCAGAACATCCTCGTAGGCCACGCGGGCACCATCAATATTGCCCTGGAAGTCGGACAGGTCAGTGTGCGACCACGTCTCTTCCTCACCGCTAATCTTAGTGTTTACCACCTCGTCCAGCAGTTCCTTCGCACCGTTAGAAATCTGGAAAGCCTCAAGCTTGAACTCGGAGGAGTGAACCTCGTCGTAGAGCTTCTGGGTGTCAGCAACGAGCTTCTTCGCCAGCTCAGCGCGCTGTTCCTTGGTCAGCGGAGTGTACTCCTTACCGCCGTTCTTCTCAGCGGTGGGCTGCCACAGATCCTTCTCAATCTTGTGCCAGCCGGTCCACTCCTTGCCCTCTTCCACGTCTGCTTCACGTGCGTCCAGGGCGGGGTCCAAATCGCCGAAGGACTCAGCCACCGGCTCAATGCGTTCGTAGTGCAGGCGTGCGGAGGAGTACAGTGCCTTCGCTTCTTCCACCTTGCCGGCGGTGTACAGCTCAGCGAACTGCTCAGTCTTAGTCTTCAGGGCCTCCACCTGGTCCTTGACGTAAGCGGTGTACTGGGTGACAGCGGTGTCGCGCAGAGCCTGCTCATCGGCCGAGATAGCAGCTGCGTTCTCGTTCTTGGTCACGGTGAAATCGCCGCGGATACCGTCACCAACCATGCCGGGCTTGCAAGCGGTCTTGTAGCTGCCTTCGCTCAGTTCCACGGTCAGGTCACGGCTGAGGTTCGGACCAATGTTCTCCACCTCGGAGATAATGCGCAGACCGTCAGAGCCGAGCACATAGAACTCGTTGACCTTAGTGCCCTCGTTCTTGACCTTGAACGTCACCTTGCCAGCCTTCGCGGTGGTGACCGACAGGTTGCAGGCAGTGTCAGATGCGGTCACGTTGATGACGCCATCAGAAGACGCAGTGCCCGAAGCGGAGGACGAGGACGAAGCATGGGTGTTGGGGGTGCAGCCGGTCAGCGCGAGCGCACCAACCGACAGCATTGCACCGGCGGAGGCGAGAGTCTTACGCATTGGTTCTCCTTATGTATGGTCCCGTGAAGGGTGAATGTATGAGTAGGTAGGGTTCGCGGCCAGTTATTGCCGCAAAGATCTAGGGGTGCCTCCCTCGAAGATGGAGGCTAGGTCGGCTGAGGATGCAGTCTTTAGGATGCAGCCTTTTCGGTTTCCTGCTTCTTAGCCGATGCCTTCAGCCCCGGGCGCTGCGCACGGATAAACAGCGGCATCACGATGCCCACGTACAGAATCCAGGCGCCCGCCTCAAGCCAGGTGGTGGTCGAGGACAGGTTGAATACAGCCTTGAGCAGGGTGCCCACAAAACCGCTCGGGTCAATGTAACGGTAGGACTCGAACGCGACGTTGTTTAGACCCGGTAGGATAGCCGCCTCCTGCAGGTCGTGAATACCGTACGAGAGCACGCCCGCCGCCACAATGACCAGGAACGCGCCGGTAATCATGAAGAAGCGGGAGAGGTTAATGCGCATCATGCCGCGCATCATGCCCCACGCCATCACAACGGCGATTGCGATACCAACCAGCGCGCCGAGCATGGGGGTTGCGTTGGCCTCCTGACCGGCGGTGCGGGTAGCCGACCAGATAAACAGGGTGGTTTCCAGGCCTTCACGGCCCACGGAAAGCGCCGCAAGCAGAACCACAGCCCAGGCACTAGTCTGTGCTGCATCTAGCTTGTCTTTGAGCTCAGCGGAGAGCATGCGGGCATTTTCAGCCATCCAGAAAATCATCCAGGTGACGAAGCCAACCGAGATGATGGACAGGGAGCCGCCGATGGCTTCCTGCGCCTCGAAGGTGAGGGTTTCGGGGCCGAAGGTGAGTAGCGCGCCGAAGCCGAGGGAGACGATAACCGCGACCGCCACGCCGGCCCACATGGGTGCCAGCAGGTGGGTACGCTGCGTTTTGCGGATGTAGGCGAGGAGGATACCTACGACCAGTGCCGCTTCGAGGCCCTCGCGCAGGCCAATCAAAAAGTTTCCGAGGAAGGCTCCCCAAAAGTTCATCTCAGTATCACCAATTAGACAGTTTTCTCTTACCTAATAAACATACGGTGATTGGTGCAGGATTTCATCCCGGATTACGGGGCTGCACATGCCTAAAAACGCCGATATCTTTACGCTGCAGGTTCTTAGACACGATCTGTCGCCATAACTTTACGCACGTTGAATAAACACCCCAATAAACACGCAAGTCAGAATCATATGGCGCATAATTCGCCCTCCAAATATGAATATAGGCGGGACTCCTCACAGGGAATCCCGCCTTCAAAAAGTGTCAAAAAAGATAGAGAAAATTTATCGCGTTACCGCCGCGAATTTGTCACACAACGGCGAATTAGTCTCGCAACAAACTAAGGCAGAGAACTAACACAGAGCCTTAGCGCTACAGCATGAGGATTACGCCTCGCCAACACCTGCATCCTGCAGCTGCTGAAGAAGAGCCACAACAATCGGCAAATCCGCCGGAATCCACGGCAAACCCAGCAACTCATCATACGCCTGCGCATCATCCTTAGACTTCGGCAACGGCATCCACCGCAGAGCACTGTGATCTTCCAAAGTATCCGGAGTACCCGACAGAATCTCAGCAAAGAACACACGCATCGCCAAACGCTCGCTCAGACGCCAGCCCTGCGGGTACGCGCCGGGCACCTCAGCGCCCAAACGCGCCTGCACGCCCAGCTCCTCCTTCAGCTCACGTACCAGCGCCTGCTCGCAACTCTCCCCCGGCTCGACCTTACCGCCCGGGAACTCCCACATGCCGGCAACAGTCTGCGGCTCAGAACGCTGAGCCACCAGCATATGGGTCGGAGCCTCCAAAGAATCAACCACGGCGGCGCCAACCACCTGAACCTCAAACGAGGGCGACATTTCACTCATCTTTCTCTACCTTCTTCTAGGCTTTAGAATCCTTCGTCGGATGCGCATCCTCAGCAGCGTGCTCCGCTACTTCCTTCTTAGCATCCTCAGTAACCTCAGGCTCAGGAGCTGCCTCCACGCCTTCCTGCCACTCTTCTTCCTCATCATTCATATTCGAGGCTTCTGCCACCTCACGGCGAATATTAGTGCCGTCATTCAGCAGAATCAGAAGGCGGTTACCGTTCTTGAACTCCATGAGGAAAACATCCTCAAGTTCAACCCCAGCCGCACGCAACTGCAGGTACACCCAATCCTCGGTCTTATGCGCATCCGCAATATCGCGAGTATCTAATTTGCCCTTCACAATCAGAGCAAAGTTCGGCACACCATCACCCTTACGGATTACGCTCAGCGCACCGCTCGGCTCAATCTGCGCGAACTCAACCTCTTCCAGGTCGTAAATGCCCTGCGCACGCAGGTCAGCAATCAGGCGCTTCAGGTCAAGAGCCACATCTGTCTGCTGGAAGCTCTTAATATCGATATCGCCATCCGTAATGACCGGCACGCGCTGCTCACGCACCGCCATATGCAGAAAACGAATCTTCGTGGTCGCCATGTTCAGCAGCTGAATCATGCACAGCGTAAACACCATGTAGATGACAAAGTAGAACAGGCTAATCTGCTTGCTGTACAACACGCCACCGAACACACCACCGATGACAAAGTTACCGATGGTATCAATCGGGGTCTGGGGCCCCGCCTGAGAACCGTGAGTTAGACGCAGGTACACCAAAAGAATGATCAGGCCAAAGAAAATCTTTAGCAAACCATCTACGATCATCTCAACGGTCATAACAAAAATCTCCTAGAACTAAGCCCGGAAAATATCCGGCTCCAAATAAATGATGCGTGCCGCAGGAACTGCCTCACGAATACGTACCTCAGCCGCATCAATCTCATCAGCTACCGCACGGCCAGTGTCAGCATCATGAATACGAATCTTCGCCGCCACCAGAATCTCCTCAGGACCCAGGTGCACGGTCTTAATGTGGATAATGCGCTCGCTATCGCCATCCTCAATCGCCGCACGAATCTTCGCCAAATCCTCCGGAGAAGCAGCCTCACCCAAAATCAGGGACTTCATCTCCACCGCAAGGAACACAGCAATAAAGACCAGCAGCACACCAATAGCCAGAGTGCCGAACGCGTCCCACAGACCATTACCGGTCAACAGGGTCATACCCACACCAATGAGCGCAAAAATCAGACCCAACAGGGCACCCGCATCCTCCAGTAGAAGCACCGGAAGCTCCGGGTTCTTCGAAGTACGCAAGAAACGCGTCCAGCTCTGCTTGCCCTTCAGCCCACGCGACTCCTTCACCGCCACGCGGAACGAGTTACCCTCCAGCAGAATCGAACCCACCAGAACAGCCACCGGAACCCACTGCCACTCAGTAATACCGTGCGGATCATGCAGCTTCTCGTAACCCTCATACAGAGCGAACAAGCCACCCAGGGCAAAGATAATAATCGACACAATAAACGCGTAAATATAGCGGTTACGGCCATAACCAAACGGGTGTTCCTCATCAGCCTGCTTCTGCGAAGCACGACCACCCACCAGAAGCAACACCTGATTACCAGAATCAGCCACCGAATGGATACCCTCCGCCAGCATCGACGAAGAACGAGTCAGCGCAAAAGCCAAAAACTTCAGCACCGCAATACCCAGGTTCGCACCCAGCGCGGCAATAATCGCGCCCGAACCCGAATGACCAGAAGGAGCAGACATAATTTCCCTTTCTCAGCCCTAACCTAAAACTCACAAACCTATAAGGCTAAAGCGGCCCGCCGCTGTACCACAGCCGCGAACCGCCCAAAATCTAGCGAGAAACGCCGCGCTGCGCCATCGCCGAAGCATACAGACACACAGCAGCAGCCGTACCCACATTCAAAGACTCAGCCGAACCATAGACAGGAACAGCCACGCGCATAGTGGCGGCCGCCTTCTCTTCAGCGTTCAAGCCCTGCGCTTCATTCCCGAAAAGCCACATGGTCGGCTTAGAAAGATCAAAATTACCCTTCACGCCGGAGGGGGCACTCGCCTCCACACCGGCACGACGAGCCGCCGTGTACTCACTCAGCTCCTGCAGATTCACCGCACCATAACCGTCAGCAGCCAGCACAGCAGTACCCTGAGACTTCACATCCTCCGCGAAATCCTCCAGCTGCACACCCTGAATAATCGGCACATGGAACAGCGAACCCGCGGTAGAACGCACCGTCTTCGGGTTATACAAATCCACCGAACCCTTAGTCGTAATCACCAGGTCAGCACCAGCCGCATCAGCCACGCGAAGAATAGTGCCCGCATTACCCGGATCCTGCACACGAGACAGCACAGCAATCAGCTTCGGATTCAACGCGCCCTCACCCCACAGCAGCGAGAACGACGCATCCACCATAAAGGAAACCGCAATAATACCCTGCGGGCTCACCGAATCAGCCATCGCCTCCAGCACCTCATCGGTCACCACACGCATAAAGACGCGGCGGCCCTCCTCCGGGGTGGGGGTGCCGTACACCTGCTCCAGCAGCTCAGCAATATCCTCATGACGGTCAAAAGCCGCCTCCGTAACGTAGACAGCATCCAGAATCGGCTTCTGCAGATGCGCCTTCAACGCCTCACGCACAGCCTGCGGGCCTTCCACCAGGAACTGGCCCTTCTTCGTGCGGGCAGCGCGGGTACGCAGCTTCGCAATATCGCGCACACGATCTGCCTGCGGATTGGACATCACAACGGGGGTACTAATACGTTCAAAAAAGTTCACTCTTAAAGGGTACAGGCAAAGACGCACCCAAAGAACGCCCCCAAGTCACAGCACACCGCCCGATACCCGAACAGGCAGAAAGCGGCCGCCCACACTCAAAAGTGCAGACGGCCGCTCACAACGCTTAAGCATCCTACCCCGAACCTAGATCTTCGAGGCAAGAACACAACCTAGGCTAGCTAATTAAGCCTTGGGAGCCGAGGTGTCCTCGGGCAGGTTGTTCTTAGCAATCTCAACCAGTGCGTTGAAGGCAGCGGGCTCGTTAACAGCCAGCTCAGCCAGCATACGGCGGTCAACCTCAACACCAGCAGCCTTCAGGCCCTGGATGAAGCGGTTGTAGGTCAGGCCCTGTGCGCGGGAAGCAGCGTTAATACGCTGAATCCACAGGCGACGGAAGTCACCCTTCTTCTTACGACGGTGGTCGTAGCTGTAAACCAGCGAGTGAGTGACCTGCTCCTTAGCCTTACGGTACAGGCGAGAACGCTGACCGCGGTAGCCGGATGCACGATCGAGAATAGTACGGCGCTTCTTGTGCGCGTTAACCGCGCGCTTCACACGTGCCACGTGTGTCTCCTTCGTCTTATGTCCTGAACAGCTCACATATCACGCTGAACAGGAGCGAGTCTTTAATCAGTGCGCACCACTATCGGTGCGCCAGGTGCAGAGAGTAAGCGTTGCTTACTTACCCAGCATCTTCTTGACAACCTTTGCCTGGCCGCCGGTAACGATCTGGTCAGAAGCCAGACGACGGGTCAGACGAGAGGACTTGTGCTCCAGGTAGTGGCGACGGTTCGCCTGCTGGCGCTTAACCTTGCCGCTACCGGTGAGCTTGAAGCGCTTCTTAGCACCAGAGTGGGTCTTCTGCTTCGGCATAGCTGCCGTTCTCCTTACATTCATCCCCCGCCACAACAGCGGGGTAGCTTAGTGGGGTTGAGCGATACACGCATCAGCCCCAAGGACCAAAGGTGAGGCACCCCCAACGAGGTGCCTCGGAACCGGCACCGGGTGAACCCGCAACACCCACCCAACGGTGGAGGCGCGTGCCCATCCTAAAGTGACGACCCGGTTCCCTACTCGGCGGAAGCCTGTGCCTTCAACTCGGCAGGCATAGCGTCTGCCAAAGAATTAGTTACGGGCTTCGCCTTGGTCGTGTCAATACGCTCGCGACCCTTGCGACCGCCGGCGCCCTGCTCACGGCGAGCCTCTGCCTTACCGCGAAGCGGAGCCAGAACCATCACCATGTTGCGGCCATCCTGACGGGGGCGAGACTCAACGGTGCTCACCTCAGCCAGCTCAGCCGCCAGACGCTCCAGCAGACGCACACCCATCTCGGGGCGCTGCTGCTCACGACCACGGAACTGAATCATTGCCTTGACTTTGTCACCACCGGAAAGGAAACGACGAGCGTGTCCAACCTTGGTTTCGTAGTCGTGGGTATCAATCTTCAGGCGGAAACGGATCTCCTTCAGAACGGCATTAGCCTGCTTCTTGCGGGATTCACGAGCCTTGATTGCGGCTTCGTACTTGTACTTACCGTAATCCATGAGCTTGCACACGGGCGGCTTCGCGTTCGGGGCAACCTCGACCAGGTCGAGTTCGGCGTCCTCAGCCAGACGCAGAGCGTCCTTCAGAGGGACAACGCCTACCTGCTCGCCACCGGGACCGACAAGACGGACCTCGGGAACGCGGATACGATCGTTAATGCGTGGTTCGCTAATGACTAGCTCCTGTGCTCTGTGGGTTTCCCCGTGAATACTATCCGTTGCGGGCACTAAAAAAGCCCCCGCAGTTACACAAGCGGAGGCACAAACCAGCGTACGCCGAAAGCGGCGGACAAACCCGTTCACCTCAAAACTCGCAAACTAACGCCTGCGGCGGTCAACCGGGTGGGAGGCATGCTCCACTTGCAAACTGCCTACAACCATACCGCAGAATCCCCAACGGGTGCAAGAGATTAGACGTAAAACACCATAAAAAATGCCGGGATTCGCGCAGGTGGCTCACCCGACGGTCACGCTTAAGGATGTATTTACCGAAACAAACGAAATATGAGATTCTAGGACTATGAGCACTGAAAACACGAGTTTCCGCTTCACCGCGGAAGAAGAAACCCCCGTACACGGCCACACCGAACTCACCGAAGAGCAGGTCGAAGCCGTCAACGAACAGCTGCGCGACATCGCAGACGTACCCGCCATCGAAATCATCAGCTCCGCAGCCATCCACATGATGAGTGCCGCAGCCGTCAAGTGCGGCCTGGCAGCAGAGGAAAACGCCGACGACCTCAAGGACCTCGACGAAGCACGCAAGCTCATCACCGCACTCGCTGGCCTCGTCACCGCCGCAGCACCCGAAATCGGCTCCCAGCACGCAGCACCCCTGCGCGACGGCCTGCGCACCCTGCAGCTCGCCTTCCGCGAAGCATCCCCCTTCCCGGACGAGCCCGGCAAGGGCCCCGGCGAAAAGCTCACCGGCCCGGTGTACTAAGCCAACTGCTTTACTGAGCCAACCGGTTTGCTAAGCCAGCACGTGCGCTAAGCCAGCTGGTTTATGCGATCACGAAGCCCCGTCTCCCTCGCACTGAGGAAGACGGGGCTTCGTCATCTATAAAGCCTGGGCGGATAAGAAATCTACGCGGGCTAGATACGCGGACTAGAGCGAACCGGTAGCTTTAGCAGGAGCCGGCAGCCTCAAGAGCCTGCTCAAAACTAAAGTTACCCACATACAGCGCCTTACCAAGCACCACGCCCTCCAAACCATGAGGCACCATAGAACGCAGCTTCACCAGATCAGCCAGCGACGACACACCGCCAGAAGCAACCACCGGACGGTCAGTCTGAGCCAGCACCTCATCCAGCAGCTCCGCACCGGGGCCCGCCAGAGAACCGTCCTTACTCACATCTGTGACGATGTAGCGGCGCACACCCGCGCCCTCCAGCCACGCCAGCGCCTCCGCCAGATCAGGGCCCGACCAGTCGGTACCGCGAGCCACCGTCACCCAACCCCGCTCAGGGTTGTAACGGGCATCGAGACCAAGAGCCAAAAGATCAGAATCGGCATAACGAGCCAGAGCGCCTTCAAGCCAGGAAGAATCCGCCAGGGCCGCGCTGGTCACGTTCACGCGGTCCGGGTTCAGGCTCAGGGCACGCTCCAGACTCTCAGCATTACGCACACCGCCGCTGACCTGAATACGAACCGGAGCGGAGCCGGTCATCCGGGCATTCTCGGCGCGGGCAGCGGCAACCACCTCAGCCAGAACCTCAGTATTCGTGCCGCGACCAAACGCCAAATCAAGGTCCACCAGGTGAATCCAGCGAGCACCAGCCTTCACCCAAGTCAGAGCCGCCTCAACCGGGTCGAGGCGCTGCTCGCCACCGGAGAGGGTACCGCCCACCGGGCGCACCGCGTAGCCTTCAGAAATATCAACAGCGGGCAGAAGTTCAAGAACGGGTACAGACATTAGTTACCTCCCGCAGCAGTAGCGGAGCCCTCAGATGACAGGCGACCGGTCACCGCCAGGGACGCAACCCAGCGGCGCAGAAACTCCGCACCCAGCTCGCCAGAGCCCACCGGGCAGAACTGCACCGCCGTCAGCGGACCATTCTCAACCGCCGCGATATAGGCAGGCTCGGTGACAGTCCACGTCACCGCCGGAGGGGCAATATATTCAATACTCTGATCAAAAGCCCACTCAAAAACGCCGTGCTCAGATTTGAAGTGAGCCTCGCCCTCAAGATCCTTGAGCAGCGCGCTATCGGAGGAAGAACGCAGGGCCGAAGCACCGGGCGCCAGGTCGCGGGTAGAAAGCTCCACGCTCTCACCGGGCCATTCCCCCATGCACTGCACCTGAACCTGCCCCATCTGCGGATGCTCCACCGTCACCGAGTCAAAGAGGCAGCTCAACGCTGCACCGGCAACCAACACCGGACGACCGCCAGCAACACGGCGACCAATCACGCGCTCAGCGTCCTTAGCTTTCAGATCTTCGTACGCTTCGAAAGAGCTCACACCGCCGGTAACCACCATGCCGTCAGCTTCACGCAACTGATCAGGCACAGCCGTCACGATAACCTCCGCCCCAGCGTCCTGAAGAAGCTTCACCAGGACACCGCGAGTTCCGGGTTCCCCCAAAACGGCAACCACAGGACGAGCAGTCTGAGTGGTCTGTACAGATTCAGCTTCGACGGGCGTGGGTTCAACGGGAACAGGCATCGGTGCGCTCCTATTTCATAGGCTCAAGATTCGACTCAAGCGCTCTAGCTTGAGAGATGGAGGATTCGGAGTCAAGACATCAACCTCACGCAGAAGCCAACCACACACGGGTCCATGCTTAGCGCTGAGGCTGAGGAATTTCCAGACGCTGACCGGCATCAACAGAGGTGCTGGTCAGCGAGTTCAACTCCATAATACGAACCACAGTATCACGGGTGTCACCTTGCGGATCCACCGCCTGAGCAATATCCCACAGGGTCTCGCCGTGCTTGACCACAACGACGGTTCGAGTCACCGAAGCGTTCTCAACAGAAGCAGAAGCCGCCGGGCCAAAGAAGCTAATAGCGCCGAGCACAATCAGCGCCGCCAAAGTCAGCAGAGGCAGCCCCTTCAGGAAACCGCGCACAGTACCAAGACGACGAATAGAAGCGGGAAGCTCGCGCAGAAGCTCGCCGCCCTTAGCCAGAAGAGCACTCTTCACGCTAGGAGCCTGAACATCAGAAGCAGTCTGCGCGCCAGAAGCTACAGAGCGAACCGGTGCAGGTGCCTGAACAGAAACAGCGGGAGCTTGGGTAGGCTGAGCCACCTGCGCAGGACGGGGTGCATGAGCCGCACGAGAAGAGCGAACAGACTGCGAAGACGCAGGCACACGAGAACGCTGCGCAGTGCGGATAGGCGTGGTGCGGGCGGGGTGAAGTACCACCAAACCTGCCGGAAGGTGTGCAGAAGTGCCACGAGAAGCAAGAGGTGCTGCAGTAGTCATTGTGGTTCCTTTCTCTCAGCTCGCCCCGGGGTTACCCCGCGGGTCTAGCAATGCCGAGCGATACCCGCTCGAAGGTCCTAGTTGAGTGATAACTATGGAGTGGTGATTGTTAGGCGATAACTATTGGGTAGCTATTCTCTAGTTAGGTCAGAGCGTCGGGTGCACTGGGTTAGAGGCACAGGATTGCCCCGGCATCCCATCCCCTGCGCTCTCTCTTCGCCAGATGCTTTCCAGGGCATCCGGGGTAGATCATGCGAAGAGAGAGGCAGAGGATTCGAATACATTCGAACACTCATTCACTCTCCCCTCCTGGAAGACTCAGGGTCGAATCTTCGAACATTTTTCGAACATCAACCCGTAAATCCTGAATTTCAGGAGAGATTCAAGAGTATATACGAACTCTTGTTCTAAAGTCTAGCAGAGATGTACTAAAAATTTCTTCGAGTTTCGAAGAAAAAATCTAGAATATTTGTTTGAGTTTTTCGGTGTAGTGTTCTACACTGGTGTCAAGAGACGTTCCACACGCTCCTGATGAGTCCTACTCACAGCAGGTTTCTGTACTCGTTACAGCTTGGTTCTGTATCGAGTGCAGGTGCTGCTGGCTGAGTTTTATAGGGCGGAGGCGCATACTCGTTGCCTGTGTATTGCTCCGGTATCGTTCCGGTATTGCTCCGGCACGGATAGAATTCCTCCACCCCCTGACGAGATAAGACCCATTTCGGCAGAACCCAAAAAAATTTATAGGACTCCACCAGAAAACGTGTGAAGCACCCATCCGTGCCCCGACCGGAATACAAAGGTCGGAGTACAGACCGAAGGAAAAGAAATGGCAACAGCACCCCGTCCGGCGCTGACCGCGCGCCAGCAGAAGATTCTTGACGCGATCCGCACCGAGATTGAACAAAAGGGTTACCCGCCGTCCATGCGCCAGATTGGTGACATGGTGGGTCTTGCGTCCCTGTCCTCGGTCACTCACCAGCTCGGTCGCCTCGAGACCATGGGCTACATTCGCCGCGACCCCAAGCTTCCCCGCGCCATTGAGGTGCTGGATGAGAACGGCGTCGGCATCCACGGTAGCGCTTCCTCTTCCCTGCCCGAGCTGCCGAACTTCGAAGTCGGCGATGAAGACCTCGTACCTGTTCCCCTGGTTGGACGAATTGCGGCGGGTGGTCCCATTACCGCCGAGCAGTCCGTGGAGGATGTGCTCGCCCTGCCCCGCCAGCTGGTCGGTAGCGGCAAGCTCTTCATGCTCAAGGTCAAGGGCGATTCCATGATTGACGCCGCAATCTGCGACGGCGACTGGGTGGTTGTCCGCGAGCAGCACACCGCAGACAACGGCGACATCGTTGCTGCGTTGCTCGACGATGAAGCAACCGTGAAGGTGTTCCGTCAGGTCGACGGCCACACCTGGCTCATGCCGCGCAACTCCAACTACGAGCCGATTATGGGCGACCGCGCAACCGTCATGGGTAAGGTCGTCTCCGTGCTGCGTAGCCTCTAGAAGGCATAATTGAAATCACCCCGGTGACACGTGAACATTCACGTTTTACCGGGGTGATTCTATATGTCCAAATTTATATGCCCAAAGCGGGCGGCGCTGCCAGGAACAAATCCCGCCCGAGCTAACGCTCAATACTGGCTGAAAGACGAGCCAGCGCACCCATCACGGCTGCTTTATTCTGCGTCGACCACATCGGCGGCATCGCCTTCATCAAGAAACCGCCGTAACGTTTAGTCGCCACACGAGAATCCAGCACAGCCACCACGCCGCGGTCAGACACCGAACGGATTAGGCGACCCGCGCCCTGCGCCATACGAATCGCCGCGTGGTGAGCAGAAACCGCCATAAAGCCGTTACCGCGGTGACGGTTCACCGCCTCCGTACGAGCCTGCGCAATCGGGTCATCCGGGCGCGGGAACGGAATGCGGTCCATCACCACCAGGCGGCACGAGTCACCGGGAACGTCCACGCCCTGCCACAGGCTCATCGTGCCAAACAGGCATGAGTCAACGTCCTCGCTGAACTCCTCCACCAGAGCCTTGAGCGAAGACTCGCCCTGTAGAAGAATGTTTAGGTCGCTATGCTCACGCATATACTCGGCGGCACGCTCGGCGGCACGCTTCGAGGAGAACAGGCCCAAGGCGCCGCCCTCCGAGGCCTCACACAGCTCACGCAGACGCTCCAGCTGACCCTCATGCACACCAAATCCCGGAGGCTTCAAATCCCCGGCAACGTACATGATGCCCTGCTTGCGGTAGTCGAAAGGCGAACCCACGTCGATGCTCGTCCAGCGCGGCGCGCCTTCGCCCTGTAGGCCCAGGGCACCGGCGGCAACGTCAAAAGAGTCGCCCACCGTCAGGGTTGCGCTCGTCAAAATTACGGTGCGGTCAGCGAACAGGCCGTCACGCAGCTGCAGGCCAACGCTCAACGGGGCGATATTCAGGGTCGCCGGGTCGGTATCGGAAGCGGCCACGTAGCGGCCGTTCTCCCAGCCGCCCTGACGAGAAATCCACAGGACGTCCTGCTCGCCCGAAGCCTCCAGAATGCGGCTACTCATATCGTGCACCTCAGAGACACGCGAGCGCGCCATCTGCAGGCCGGCGTCAACGTCTTGACCGTCCGGCTTCGTATCGGACAGGGCGGTGCGGGCGGCATCATTGACCGCAGAAATAGCGGTCAAAAGGCGACCGTCCAGGCCTTTCAGCAGGCCCTCGGCAAGACCCTCGAACGCGGTCTCCAGGGTGCCGGCAGCCATTTCCAACGCGCCGGAATCAGCCTTCGAATGCTTCTTCACGCTACGTGCCGCACGGCGAACCATCGCAACCGTCAAAGAACCAGACACGGCACCGGTCACGCGGTCCACCAGCTCATGAGCCTCATCAATAATGACCGTCTCATGTTCGGGCAGAACCTTCATACCCTCAAAAGCGTTAATCGCCAGCAGGGCGTGGTTCGTGATGACAATGTCAGCCTCAGCGGCACGGCTACGCGCCATCTCGCTAAAGCACTCTTCAACCAGCGGGCAGCGGCGGCCCAGACACTCGGCGGCGCTGACCGATACCTGAGCCCAGGCGCGGTCAGAGACGCCGGGCTTCAACTCGTCACGGTCGCCGGTCTCCGTGCGGTCAGCCCACTCACGCAGGCGCACCACTTCCTCGCCCACGCGGGAGGTCGAAGAAGGCATGTCAAAGAGAGCATCCGGTTCGTCTTCCGGGTAGCCGCCCTCCAGCTTGTGCAGGCAGAGGTAGTTATTGCGGCCCTTGAGCAGAGCCACCTGCGCCTGCGACTCCGGGCGAGGCTCCAGCGCTTGTAGAAGACGCGGAATATCGCGGTTCACAATCTGCGCCTGCAGGGCGAGGGTCGCCGTCGCAACCACAATCGGTTGGTCCGACTCCCCCACCCGAGCCAGAGCAGGAACCAGGTATCCCAGGGACTTACCGGTACCGGTACCCGCCTGGACCAGCAGGTGACGCTGAAGTTCAAGAGCCTGCGCCACATGCGCCACCATGGTGCGCTGACCGGCACGGTTCTGACCGCCGGTGGCGGCAACCGCCTCGTCCAGCAGGGTCAGGGCGTCCTTCGCACCGGGCAGGGTCTCAAGCTCCTGCCCGGTGAATCGGATGCCGTCGATTGACGGTTCGGGTGCAGTTCCCGGGGCGTTTTTGGGCGCGTTGATGCTCTCGGTCACGCTCATCCGCCCCTAGAGAGCCTCAGCGCTAGAGGACTGCTCTGAAACAGAAGCGGTCGCTTCAGCCAGGGCGTGCGCCTCCGCAAGTTCCTCTTCCAGAACCTCCAGCAGGTCGCCCTCCAGCACATATTCGGACAGTTCGGAGGCGACATCCTCACGGACCAGAGCCACCACGAAAGTGCCGTCCGACACGAAATCGGTGCTCTTAATTTCGGCATCCCACTCGTGCAGGCGCGAAATAATCTCACCGTGCGAGTACGGAATCAGCAGCTTCACCTCAATGGAGGGACGAGGAATGGTGTCCGCAATCTTCTGCTTCAGCTCCTCGATGCCCTCACCGGTACGCGCCGAAACAATCACGTGCTCCGGCTCGCGCTGGCGCATACGCTCCAGGACGAACGGGTCGGCGGCATCCGCCTTATTCAGCACAATGATCTCGGGGATATGGCGGGCGTCAACCTCCGCGATGACCTCGCGGACAGCACGAATCTGCCCCTCCGGGTCCGGGTGGGAGGCATCCACCACGTGCAGGATGACGTCAGCATCAGCAACCTCTTCCAGGGTGGAGCGGAATGCCTCCACCAGCTGGGTCGGCAGCGAACGCACGAAACCCACTGTGTCAGAGAGGGTGTAGCCGATACCGTCCGGGGTCTGAGCCTTACGGACGGTCGGGTCCAGGGTCGCAAACAGGGCGTTCTCCACAAGTACGCCGGCATCGGTCAGACGGTTCAGCAGGGAGGACTTACCCGCGTTCGTGTACCCGGCGATAGCCACCGAAGGCACACGGTTACGGCGACGGTTCAGACGCTTCGTCTCACGCGCCGGCGCCATCGCAGCGATCTCACGCTTAAGCTTCGCCATGCGAGCGCGCAGGCGGCGGCGGTCCATCTCAATCTTGGTTTCACCGGGACCACGCGAACCGATACCCTCACCGGCTGCGGCACGGCCACCCGCCTGACGGGACAGGGACGCACCCCAACCGCGCAGACGCGGCAGCATGTACTCCAGCTGAGCCAGCTCAACCTGCGCCTTACCCTCGCGGGACTTAGCGTGCTGAGCGAAAATGTCGAGAATCAGGGCGGTGCGGTCAATGACCTTAACCTTCACAATGTCTTCGAGGGCACGACGCTGCGAGGGAGCCAATTCGGAATCGACAATGACGGTGTCGGCGCCGGTCGCCTCCACAATGTCCTTGAGTTCCAGCGCCTTACCGGAGCCGAGGAAGGTGCCGGGGTCCGGCTTGAGGCGGCGCTGAACCAGGCCGTCCAGAACCTCGGAACCTGCGGTTTCAGCCAGTGCCGCGAGCTCACGCAGGGAGTTCTCTGCGTCCTCTACGGTGCCTTCAGTCCACAGACCAGCCAGCACCACGCGCTCCAGGCGCAGCTGGCGGTACTCGACCTCGGTGACGTCTTCAAGTTCGGTGGAGAGGTTCGCAATACGGCGCAGTGCGCGGCGCTCAGCGAGATCTTCCTGGTCACCGTCATATTCGGAATGCTCGCGCTGAACGTCAGAAATTTCGCGCGCGCGAGTATCCAGCACACGGCGGCTAGTGTGGCTGCCGTGGGTGCTGGAGGAGTTATCGCTGTGATGTGCGGTACCGGCGGCGTCATAAGTAGTAACGGAGGCGGCGGCCTGGGAGCGGCCCAGAACGCGGTCTACGGTGCGGCGCAACTGCTCATCGCTGGGCAGCTTTTCGGTATCAGATACGGGGGTGTTCTTAGAATTCATACGACTCTAATTCTACCGCCGTTACCCGCGTCAGGTAGGGGGTTCGGTCGTCTGTGCGCTCAGGGCGTGCAAGCTACTGCCCCACCCCGCGCATACTCTGCCCGTTGTGCGGCGGGTTCTTGCCCTACCGGTACACTGGATAGCATGAGCGAGCAGCATTATTTCTCTGAAACCCCCGAGACCGAATTCAAGCCCCGCCCCGTGCAGGTGGAGCTGGCAGGCCGCAAGGTCAGATCGGAAGAG
>CALGXU010000004.1 GCA_937935205.1 uncultured Rothia sp. | reverse complement strand
TTCAAAGGAGATTAAAGAACTCTTTGAAAAAATCAATAAAGCAATTAGTAAAAACAAAGACACACAAGCATTTAACGCATTCTTACAAACTCATCAGGATATAATTGTAGAGTATAAAGATATAGATTTATTCAAGAAAAAAGTATGGGTCAAAGCTTTTCTTTATTACGAGCATTTACTTGATGAATTGATAGATGCCGCCACCGCCGTCACCGCGCCCAGCACCGGGGCAGAGGAGGAGAGCGCCCCGCTCAAGCTCACCGAGAACGAGTGCGTCACCATCGGTACGGAGCTCGTGCACGCCCTCACACGAGCGATTATGGGCCCCGCACCCGAGCCCGCGCTCTGGGAAGTCGACGCGAATCTGCGCCCCGAAGGCAAGGACGGCCCGCTCGTTCGCACCGTCGAATCCTACGTTCAGTACTACAAGCGCTGGGCCGAAAACTGGGAGTTCCAGGCGCTGCTCAAGGCGCGCCCCATCGCCGGTTCGGCGCAGCTGGGCGCCCGCTACGCCCGCGCAATCGACCCCTTCGTGTGGGAGTCCGCCGGTCGTGAATCCTTCGTGGAATCCGTGCAGGCGATGCGCGCCCGCGTGACTGATAATATTCCTGCCCATCAGGTGGACCGCCAGATTAAGCTGGGCCCGGGCGGCCTGCGCGATATCGAGTTCACCGTGCAGCTGCTGCAGCTCGTGCACGGTCGAACCGACCCCGCCGTGCGCACCAAGTCCACCGTGGATTCCCTCGCGGCGCTGACCGCGGTCAGCTACATTAGCCGCACCGACGCCGAAGCGTTCAGCCGCGACTACAAGAAGCTACGCGTGCTGGAGCACCGCATCCAGTTGCAGCAGCTGCGCCGCACCCACCTGATGCCCGAGAAGGACGCCGAACAGCGCGCCCTCGCCCGCTCGATCCTGTCCCCGGAACGCAACGGCACGCTCTCCGCCGAGCAGATGCTCAAGGCATGGCAGAAAATTAAACGGAATGTCCGTTCACTGCACGAGCGAATCTTCTTCCGCCCGCTGCTCGCCGCCGTCTCCACGCTCAGCCGCGACGAAGTGGTACTCAGTGAACAGGCGGCACAGGACCGCCTCGCAGCCCTCGGCTACCGCGACCCGCGCGGCGCCATGCGCCACATCAAGGCACTCACCACGGGACTTTCCCGCAGTGCAGACATTCAACGTCACCTCATGCCCGTGCTCCTGGGCTGGTTCGCCCGCGGCGTGGACGCGGACGCCGGCCTGCTCGGATTCCGCATCGTCTCCGAATCGCTCGGCAGCACCAGCTGGTACCTGCGCATGCTCCGCGACTCACCCGCAGCCGCCGAACGCCTCAGCCAGCTGCTCTCGAGTTCGCGCCTCATGACCGACCTGCTGGAGGACGCCTCCGCCTCCATCGCCTGGCTGGACAAGGTCGCCGACCTCAAACCGCTGGGGGAGGAAGCGCTCGCCTCCGAGATTTCCTCCCTGCTGGCACGCCACGCGGACGCCGCCGAGGCGATGCGCGCCGTGCGCTACCTGCGCCGCCGCGAAACCCTGCGCACCGCCATGGGCTGGACCCTGGGCATCGTCGACATTGAGGACACCTGCGCCGGTCTTGCCGCGATCGACGAGTGCACGATCGGTGCGGCGCTGCAGATTGCCCTGCGTGAACTCCAGGCGGCACCGGAAGGCGCTGAATCTGCCGAAGCAGCCGAAGCTACCGAAGCCGCCGAAGCTGAGGAAACAGCGGGGGAGAAGCTGCTCACCCGCATCGCCGTCATCGGCATGGGCCGCCTCGGCGGCGCCGAGAACGGCTTCGGCTCCGACGCGGACGTCATGTTCGTCCACGAACCCCTCGACGGGGCCGACGAAGACGCCGCGCAGGAACAGGCGGCACGCATCGTCAACCGCACCCTGACGCTCCTCAAACAGCCCGTCAAGCCCGCCATCCGCGCCGAACGGCCCCTCGAAGTGGACGCCGACCTGCGCCCCGAAGGCAAGCAGGGCGCTATCGTGCGCTCGCTGGACTCCTACCGCTCCTACTACGAACGCTGGGCGGAAACCTGGGAGTTCCAGGCGCTCACCCGCGCCCGCCCCATCGGCGGCGACGAGGAGCTTGGGCGCGCCTTCGTGGAGCTCATCGACCCGTACCGCTATCCGGTGACTTTCATGCCCGAACAGGTGCAACAGATCCGCCGCATGAAGGCGCGCGTTGAGAACGAACGTATGCCGCACGGTGCCGACCGCACCCGCCAGCTCAAGCTCGGCCGCGGCGGACTCTCCGACGTGGAATGGCTGGTCCAGCTCGTGCAGCTACGCCATGCGCACGCCGTGCCGGGGCTGCGCACCACCTCCACGCTGAAGGCGCTGAACGCGGCGGTTGAGGCGGAACTGGTCGAGGCTGCGGACGCTGAAATCCTCAGCGGCGCCTGGCTGCTCGCCACGAAGATTCGCGGCGGCAATGTGCTACGCGGCGTGCGTCAGTCGGATACCTTGCCCTCAGGCCGTGACGATTTGGAGGCGATTGCCCGCTGGTGCGGATACCCCGCCGGCAGCGCACGCGCCCTCGAAGAGGACTACCTGCGCCAAACCCGCAACGCCCGCAAGGTCTACGAGCGGCTCTTCTTTGACGAGGCCTAGAAAGAACTAGCCCAGCATTTTTCTACCCGGGGTGATTTCCGCAGGGGAGGGGCGGGGAATCAAAATTGGTTCCTCGCCCCTTTTACGTGCCCCGCAGAAGTCTTTCGAGGTGACAGAATTTTCCGCGAGTGTTCCGCATCGAGTGTTGGTGAGGGCAGAACGGCTCCGGCCTCGAAATGCATAAATGTGACCGGCACCATGAAAATAA
>CALGXU010000003.1 GCA_937935205.1 uncultured Rothia sp. | reverse complement strand
GCCACCCGAGCCACAGCCACAGCCGCCACCGTCGACCGAACCGCAGGCGGAGCCGCGTGCATCGCGGTGACCCATGAGGTCCACACCGAGGTCGGAGAGGTAGCGCAGGTAACCCGCGAGGGCGTCGCGTCCACCGGTGCCGGAGATGACGATGCCGCCGTGACGCAGTGCCTTGAGCACCTCGTTGACCATGGGCCACTGCTCAATGTCGTCGGTAATGGTGATGGCGCTGACCACGTGCATTGCGAGGGAGGTCAGCGAGCGCAGGGACTGCTCGTAGCCTTCGGGCAGGTGAATAACCTTGCCGGGTGCTGCCAGGCGCAGGATAGACAGTACGCGCATGAGCATCATGGGCACTGCATTTTCGGGCAGCAGTACGGTCACGCCGATGGCGGAGGATTCTGCAATACGTTCGATGGTTGCCGCGAGTTCTTCGGAGTCGATGTCGCGGGAGATGTCCAGAACTTCGTAGGAGTCCACGGCGATGGAGCGGGTGCCCAGGGCATCGGCGAGTGCTTCATCTTCGGTGTGGATCGCAATCATGTTGCGGAATTCGTTGCGGCGCACGACGGAGGCTGCCTCGATGAGGGCGAAGTCCTGGCCTTCACCGTCCACGAGGAGGGTGTGGATTTCTTCGCGGTTGAGGCCTTCGCCTGCGGTGGCGCGCTCGATTAGTTCAGAAAATGCATTGCTCATACCGAATATTAAACACCTGATTTTGGGGTGTGCGCCCGCGAGGTTTGCCTGTCTTGGCGGTTTTGGGCGGTTTAAGACGTGTTTTTATGCCGAGAGCGTGGGCGGCCGCCTATTTCTGCGTGTGCTGGAGCGTTTTTGGGGTAAAACTGCCTGTGAAACGCGAAGCGTTCGCTCCGGGTGAGTGAGAATCAACATTGGTTTTTGGGTTTGTTCCGCGTATTTGTGGGGTTTTTGTTTGCCACAGGGTGCATCTTGCTCACGTTACAGATTTGAACACCCTAAAATGAAAGGGTGGTACTTTCCCGTGAAAAGATTCTAGATACCGCCTACGAGGTCTTGGCGACCTACGGTTTGGCGGACCTTTCCATGCGCCGACTCGCTCAGGAGCTTCACGTGGCTCCCGGCGCCCTGTACTACCACGTGAAGAATAAGCAGCAGCTTCTGATTCTGTTGGCGGATTACATTCTGGCTCGTGCCCCGATGTCGATGTCTGAGGAGGCGGAGGCGAATCCGGAGGCTATTCGTGCTTCGATGATTCGCCGCGGCGATACGCTGTTCTCTCTGCTCTACCCGATTCGTGAGTGCCCTGAGGTGGTGCGTTTGAGTTTGACTCTACACCCGCGTGAGTTGAAGCCAGTGGTGGCTATGGCTCATGAGTTCCAGGCTCTTGGTTTGGGTCATGCGGAGGCGCTGCGTCGTGCTCGTTTGTTGACTCATATTGCGTTGAGCCTGGTGGAGGAGTATCAGACTCTGCCGCTGATTTCGCCTCAGGAGGCTGTGGCGAGTGGCGATGTTCCTCTGATTGAGAATGCGTTTAACCGTTACCGCCAGGATCTGCTTTCCGCGATTGATTCGATGATGGTGGTGCAGGAGCCTTATACGCAGGATGCGTAATCAGTTAGCCCTTCTTTTGGTTTATTAGTTATGTATGGTGCCCCGTGCCCCCTTGTGGGGGTGCGGGGCTTTTGCGTGCGTTGGTGCTGGCTGCTCTGCCGCGCTCTGATACCGGTGCGGTTTAGCGGCTGAGTCGATGTTCGCTGGTTTTCTGCTTTAGTCTAGAGGTGACACATGCTTGCGCTGGTACCCACTGGGTATCGGGTGCGGGTGGGGTGTCGTTTATGTCTTAGTGCCCTGTTGGGCTTTATCAGAGGTGTTCCATGTCGATGACCGCTACCGCCCAGTGGGCGGCTCTTCCGGACCATAGCGCCGAGATTGCGCGTGTGCGTGAGGAGTTTATTACCGCGTATGGTTATGAGCCTGATGGTGTGTGGTCGGCGCCTGGGCGTCTGAATCTTTTGGGCGAGTACATTGATTTTTTGGGTGGCTCGTGCCTGCCGATGCCGTTGCCGTACCGCACGTACGTGGCGGGTGCGTTGCGTCGTGATGGTGTGTTGCGTGCTTCGTCGTTGCAGATGCCCGGCGATGAGCGCACGGTTGTGATTCGCGATATTCAGCCGGGTCATTTGAAGGGCTGGTTCACCTATGTGGCGGGTGTTGCGTGGGCGATGAATCAGGAGGGCGGCAGGGATATTATGCTGCCCGATGAGTTTGGTGCTGACCTGCTGATTAATTCTCGTGTTCCGGTGGGTGGCGGTTTGTCGTCTTCGGCGGCTTTGGAGTGTTCTACGGCGTTGGCGTTGTTGGAGCTTTCGTGTCCGGTGCGTAAGGATTGCCCGGAGGTGGATGCTACCCCGGCTGATAGTGATGCGTTGCGTGCGCGTCTGGCGCAGGTGTGTATTACGGCTGAGAATAAGGTGGCTGGCGCGCAGACGGGTGGTCTGGATCAGACGGCGTCGTTGCGTTCGCATCCGGAGCAGGCGCTGGTGGTTGATTTCCGTGATTTTTCGATTGAGCCGGTTGCGGTGGATATTGCCCAGCACGGTCTAAGTTTTTTGGTGATTGATACGAACACTCCGCATGAGCTGACGGATGGCGGTTTTGCGGCTCGTCGTGCGGCGTCTGAGTCGTGTGCTGACGCTTTGGGTCTGCGGTTTTTGCGTGATGCGTTGCCGGAGGATTTGTCCTGCGCGGGTATGGATGCGCGCGCGGCGAAGGCGTGGCGTGCTGATTTGGTGGATTCTTCGGTGAATCGTGCCCTGGATGCCCTGGAGGATGCGGGTCGTCCGTGTTCGTTCCCGCGCGGTTGGGTGCGTCATGCGTTCCACGATATGACTCTGGTGGGTCGTGCGAGCTATCTGCTGCAGCATGCTGATGAGCTTGGTTTCGCGGCGTTTGAGGAGGCGGGCCGTATTTTCACGGAGTCGTTTGTGTCGATGCGTGATGAGTTGCGTGTTTCTCGCCCTGAGATTGATGATGCGGTGCAGGTGTGCCTGGATCAGGGTGCGCTGGGTGCCCGTATTGTGGGTGGCGGTTTTGGTGGCGCAGTGATGGCGCTGATTCCGACCTCTCGCCTGGAGGCTGCCGCGGATGCGGTGGCGACTGCGTATGCTGTGCGCGGCTATGCGGCGCCTCGTTTTTTGCCGATGGTTGCTGGTTTTGCCGCGTCTCATGATTGGGCTGCGGGCACTGACCCTACGGATATTCCGGTGTTTTAGGGTTGGGCGCTGAGGTCTGTCACAACTCACCCATAAATCGTCGGGTGTCATGCGGGCGTTTTTTCGGGGTTTTGAACAATATTCATAGCTGGAAGTTTCCTGCGAGTTTCTGAAAATTCCCTCCGTTTACGCCCCTCAATAACGCGCTGATAAGCCATAATTTTTTGGTCGTTGATCAAAAGTGGCGCCACGTTTTCTGAGGGTGGTTTTTCTTGCCCTCGCGGGTATGTACACTTATCGACGGACGCAATCCGTGAGCTGTAAAGTTTCGATGCGCATCGTCCGGCATATGGATGGCATCTACACTGGGTTCGACCGTCACATACAAACCCAGCTTGCAGGTTTCGTCCACCAAAGCATCACACTCCAGTTTTCTGCCCGCACCGGGCAGGCCCCTCACCCAGAGTGAGGCTTTAGGGCGCGAAAGCGCAGAAAGGAGGCCCCCGTGGGCTTCGATATCAAGGGCACCGTTGAGCAGGGCCTCGACAAGGCTCAGGAAGTCATCAACGAAAAGGCTGGCAAGGAGGTCGTCACCGACGAGCACATTGCCAAGGTTGAAGAGGTCGTGACCGAGAACGTCTCCAAGCTGACCGAGAAGTTCGGCAAGTAAGGCGATAGCCTCCTTTGGATTGGCGCCTTACCTCACCTCCTCATGAGGTAGGGCGCCATTTCCCTGGGTTTGTATTACAGGCTTTCACTCAACATCTCTCTCAAATAATGGGGCGTTCTGCCCCGCCTGGGTTCTTTCATTCACCGACTCACTCGGCATATTGCTCAGCTTCGGTTACCGCCTGGTAGCCTGTTTTCACTCTTCTTTTACTCTTACTCAGCACAAGCGCTCGCGCTTTCTCGCGAACTGTATACGCCCCGCATCATTGGTCCGGCAACCTTGGTGTGGGGCGTATGCCGTTAATGCACGGGATGAAGGCTTCTGGGGGCGGGGCGAAGGCTTCTGCGGGAGTGCTGCGTGGGTTGGAGGAGCGCGGCGCGGGCGTTCGCCCTATGAGGACCTCTCCCCCGCCCCTGCCCCCTCAGCTATGCTTGATATGTCAACCTATTGAGCTGCGCCCTCAGGCAGGTTTCAGCGCCTCCTGAAGACCGCGGAGCACCCCGTCTATGGAGGAACTATGTTTGAACGTCAGCAGTCCGATCAGCAGAAGGCACGCGAGGTCATGAAGGATGGCGGCGTCGTCATTTATTGGCGCCCCGGCTGCCCCTACTGCGAGGCTCTGGATTCTAAGCTGGGCGAGCTGGGCGACCACGCTACCTGGGTCAACATTTGGGAGGATCCGCAGGCTGAGGCGCATGTGAAGTCCCTCAACGACGGCAACGCGACCGTTCCCACCGTGGATACCGGCGACACCCACTTTGTGGTCGCTGACCTGGTGAGCCGCAACAAGGTGAAGAAGCTGATTGAGAACACCCTCAACTCTGGCGGCGAGGCTTAAAATGGCTCGCCCGGCGCTGAACCGCGATACGACAGTCTGCATTTCTCTGTCTGGCCGCCCGTCGAATCACGGCATTAAGTTCCACAATTACCTGTACGAGAAGCACGGTCTGGATTACCTGTACAAGGCGATGACCACCACCGATATTGAGGGTGCTATCGCCGGCGTGCGCGCGCTGGGTATTCGCGGTTGCTCTGTGTCTATGCCGTTCAAGCAGGCTGTTATCCCGCTGATGGACGATATGGACCACTCGGCTGCGGTCATCGGTGCGGTGAACACGATCGTGAACACTGACGGCTTCCTAAAGGCGTACAACACGGATGTGATTGCGGTAGCTTCCCTGTTGCGTTCGCATAACGTGGACCCGTCTCTGCCGTTCTTGCTGCGCGGTTCGGGTGGCATGGCGGCTGCTGTGGCTGGTGCGTTCTTTGACGCGGGCTTCTCGCAGGGCATGATTATTGCCCGCAACGAGGAGACCGGCCGCGCGCTGGCTGAGCGTTACGAGTACGCCTGGGCGCCGGAGGTGGGCAACCTGCGAGCGCCGATTCTGGTGAACGTGACCCCGATTGGCATGACTGGCGGTGAGGAGAGCGAGGAGCTGTCCTACCCGCAGGAGGCTATCGCTGAGGCGCAGGTGGTCTTTGACGTGGTGGCGATGCCTGTTGAAACTCCGCTGGTTCGTGCGGCTCGCGCGGCGGGTAAGGAAGTTATTCACGGCGGCGAGGTGATTGCTCTGCAGGCTGCTGAGCAGTTCCGCCTGTACACCGGTGTGGAGCTCACCCCCGAGGAGGTTGAGGAGGCGGAGGCTCAGGCGAACTAGGTTCGCACCCGCTGCTTCTTTGCCCCGTGAGGGGCTCGATACGTGAAAGTGCCCGGAAGGTTGATCCTTCCGGGCACTTTTTGTTCTATCCGGCGCTTTGCGCCAAATTTTTTTGTAATTACACACAGCCTGGTACTTAAGGTTTTCCACATCTGTGGAGAAATCTGGGGAAAACTCTTACACCGATGTAATTCACACCGTGTGATTCACCCGTTTTGGGTTGTATCCACAGGTTTTAAACATGTACTCACACTCTTGGAATTACACGAATGTAGTTATGCACAGTGTGGAAAACCCCTGTGGATAACCAGCCTCTGCGGCGGTTTTCCGCGGATTTTCAGGCTCAAAAGCGGCCTTTGAACCACCGCTGCAGGCCCTGTCGCGGCGGTTCCGAAGGATCCGGCTTCTTCACGAACGGGATAATCAGTAGGGTCGCGAGCGCGCCACCGACAAAGCCGCCAAAGTGTCCCGCGTGAGAAATATTCGGGTGGAATAGGCTCTGCACAACGTCAATACCCATGAGCAGAATAAAGAGGCGTGCAGTATCCTTCTGCTTCCGAAGAAGCAGAAGGACGAAGAACGCGCCGTAGAGGCCGTACACACCGCCTGAGGCGCCCACGGCACCACGGTAGTAGGCGAAGATGTACACGCTGAGACCAGCACTCACAGTAGCCGCCATATATACGAAGAGGAACTTCCACCGCCCCATCATGCGTTCGAGGGACACACCGAAGATGAAGAGGTAAATCATGTTCCACACCAGGTGCATCGGGTCAGTTTGCGAGTGCACGAACCCGTGCGTGATGAGGCGGTAGTACTCGCCGTGGTGAACACGGGGACCCGACATCATGCCGAGGTTGTACATCCAACGGAATGGGATGATTAGCTGCAGACCGTACACCACGACGTTAATCAGAATGAGTGTGTACGTAATATGCCAGTGACGGGCGATGAAGGAACGCTTCGGGCTCGAGGCGCCTCCATTGAGGTCACGGTAGCAGTCGGGGCAGACTATACCCGCTTCCTGCGCCACCTGGCATTCGCTGCAGATAATTCGGCGGCAGCGCCCACACTGGGCGTAGCTGACACGGTCCGGGTGGTTGGCGCAGACCGTGGGGTTCTGCCCGTAGCCTGCGTAGTTGGGAAAGTTCTCCACTGAACCTCCAAAGATTTTTGTGCCGGATTTTCCGAAGATTTTCCAAGTGTTTTCAGGCTTAGTACCTGCTGTTTTGCCACGGCTGAGGGCTCTGCGGCAGAGAATCTGAGGACTCGGGCTTCTTCACAAAAGGAACGAGTAGCAGCGTCAGTAGCACGCCGCCCACAAAGCCACCAGCGTGGCATGCGTGGGAGATATTTGACGGGGTCACAATGCTATAGATGATGTTCGGGGCAGTAATCATGACGAACACTCGTGCGGTGTCCTTCTGCTTCATGATGATCAGCAGGGTCATGAATGAGCCCATAAGACCGAATAGACCACCGGAGGCACCCACCACGCTCGTTCCAGGAGCCAGCACGTACACTCCGAAGGCGCCAAAGACGATAGAGCCCAGGTACACCACGAGGAACTTCCAGCGCCCCATCATACGTTCGAGGGACACACCGTAGATGAAGAGGTTAATCATATTCCACACCAGGTGCATCGGATCATGCTGCATGTGCAGAAAACCGTAGCTGATGATGCGGTAGTACTCGCCGTGCTGGACGTAGGGCCACCAGATATTGCCGTGCCTAACCACCCATTCGTTGGGAATGATCTGTTGCAGACCGTACATTGCAACGTTAATCAGAATGAGCGTGTACGTAATGTGCCAGTGGCGCGCCAGGAACGAGCCTCGTGCTTTTGAACCCTGCGCCTTCGACCTGCCGCCCGTGAGTTCGCGGTAGCAGTCGGGGCAGACCATGCCCACGTCCAGATTCACTTGGCATTCACCGCAGACGGTGCGGTTGCAGCGCTTGCATTGGGCGTAGCTAACGCGGTTGGGGTGGTTGGCGCAGACCGTGGGGTTCTGCCCGTAGCCTGCATAGTTGGGAAAGTTCTCCACTGAACCTCCAGGGGTCGTGTACCGGATCAACCGGGGTGGTGTGCGGGGGCATATAAGTGTGTGGGCGCGCGGGGGCATATAAGCGCAGGGGCCCACCGGAAGAATCCTGGCGGGCCCCTGAACTATACGTGTTTTCTCAACACCTTCAGCAGAATGCTCGTATGAGCCTTCCGATGGGGTTTATTAGAGCTTTTCGATGTCGATCGAGGAGATGACAACGTCCTTGACCGGGCGGTCCTGGAAGCCGGTCTCAACGCTCTCAATTGCGTCAACGACCTTCTTGGATGCCTCGTCGGTAACCTCACCGAAGATGGTGTGGCGGCCGTTCAACCAGGGGGTCTCAACGGTGGTGATGAAGAACTGAGAACCGTTGGTGCCGGGGCCTGCGTTAGCCATTGCCAGCAGGTAGGGCTTGGAGAAGGAGAGCTCGGGGTGAATTTCGTCCTTGAACTGGTAGCCGGGGCCGCCAACGCCCATGCCCAGGGGGTCGCCACCCTGAATCATGAAGTCCTTGATGATGCGGTGGAACACGACGTCCTTGTACAGGGGGGTGTTCATGATTTCACCGGTGCGGGGGTGCTTCCACTGACGGGAACCGTCAGCCAGGCCGATGAAGTTTTCAACAGTCAGCGGTGCGTGGTTGCCGAAGAGATCGACGACGATGTCACCGTAGTTAGTGTGGATAGTTGCCTTAGCAGTTGCATTAGTCATGGCTCTATTGTGGCACGGGGCGGCGCTCATTCGCCATCTAACATGTTTTTTCGCCCCGGGCGCACCGTTGGGCGGGCTTTTTGGGCGGGAATTGAATATCCTGGGAGGTGAACACTACGCGCGCGGCGGCGTTTTCTGGCTGCTGGCGCATTTCAACCGATGGAGGTCACCCCATGTTCTGCTGCAAGAAGCGCAAGGCACGCAAGGCTGCTAAGGCTCAGGCTGTTGTTTCTTCTCTGGCTGCTGTTGAGTCCGCGCTGGAAGGTAAGACCGCTGAGATGTTCGCTGAGAAGCTGACCGGCAACAAGAAGGCACTGAAGAAGGCTCGTAAGGCTACCGCGAAGACCGTTCGCGCCGCTGAGAAGGAACTGGCTCGTATTGAGCGTAACGGCGGCAAGCGCCCCCGTAAGGGCCTGGCGTTCCTGGGTCTGCTGGTTGCTCTGGGTGTTGCAGGCGCCGCAGCCTACAACGCAGCTCGTCCCGTGGAGGACCCCTGGAAGAACGCATAAGCACCGTTCCCCCTATTCTTCGTCTCTACGCGTTCTGAGGCGCCGCTAGCGGCGTGAGGGAGCGCCCAATGAGAGACGGCCGCCCGCTAGAGTTTTAACTCTGGTGGGCGGCTATTGTTTGTTTTTAGGACGGAATGGGGGGGGAGGCGCTACAGATAGAACGCTGAACCTCCCCGTGCACATACCGTGCATACCCCGGCACCAGATATCTTGTGAATCTACCCGGATATACAAAGAACCCCATGTCGAAAGACATGGGGTTCTCGGTTCAAAAATAAACCGGCGATGACCTACTCTCCCACACCCACAAAAGTGCAGTACCATCGGCGCGAAGAGTCTTAGCTTCTGGGTTCGGAATGGAACCAGGCGTTTCCCTCTTGCTATAATCACCGGAAAGTGGAGGCGAGGGGACTCGAACCCCTAACCCTCTGCTTGCAAAGCAGATGCGCTACCAATTGCGCCACGCCCCCGCGGTGCTTTACTAGTCTATAACACCTTTTGTGGCTTTACCAAATCCTCAGGCACATTTTTTTCGTTAGACCCGTCACACTACTGAGGGTTTTGGGAGGGTTTTAGGAAATAACCTCGCCCGGCACCGTCGCCTCACGCTTCGTCAGAGCCTGCAGGGGCCCACTCACTTCCTGCAGATACTTACGAATCGCGGTGCGTTGCGCCTCCTTCGCGGATTCTTCCTTCGACTCAGGCGCTTTGAAACCCAACTTGAGCCCATCCCACTGGCTCGCCGATGGATATTTCTCGCGAGCATTCCACACCAGCGAGAACGACGCCAAAGTATTCAGATCCTTCGTCGTGGCAGCCTTCGACAGCACATCAGCAACCGTTGCCACACGCGAAGACTCGGCAACACTCACCGAAATCTTCGACTGCGCACCCGAGGGTAGGCTCAGCGCCTTCTCCGGGGCCAACTGAATATTCAGGTGAATCTGCTGCACCCGCTCATTCTTCAGATCCAGCTCAGCCAGCGCACGGAAGCGCTTCATCAGGGATTCATAGTTCTCGTCAATCACCACAGCATTCAGGCGCAGCTCATCCGCCAGCAACCCCACCTGCGCGTAGCTCGCATTAGTTCCCAGCGCCGCGTTAGCGGTCAGTACCTTCAGCCACTGCTCTTCTTTCAGGGTTGCCGAATCGTTCACGCGCAGCGGGCCCACCGGCGCATCCGTCACCGTGTTAGCAACGTTCTGCGGGTCATTCGCCGAATCCACGCCACCGTAGGTGACGCTCAGCCTATGCAGAGAACCGTACACGGACAGATTCGTCAGCGCCGTAGCAGCCGCCGCCAAATCGGCCTGCGCCGCCTCCGTGAGGGAGAAAGAACCCACCAGGCGCAGATCCTGTTCACGGCGCTGTTGCCCCACGTAGATACGCCCCAGCGATTCGATCTTCAGGTAGCGGGTATCAATATTTTCGCGAATCAGACGCTCACGGCGCGCCAGCAGCTTCTCGGTTGAAACCACCACCGCCGCATCCTCACCCAAAATACCGGTTGCCGCGATCTGCGGCATTGCGGCAAGTACCCCGGCAGCGGCAACCACACCACCAGTCAGAAACAGGGAGCGGCGGGGCATCACGAGGCGCCGCGCCTGCCCCGCGACAGCCTCTTTAACAGCATCAACACGGGTAGAGGGGGCCTTAGTGGCAGAGTCCTTAGCCACAGAGTCCTCAGCGACGGAGCCCTCAGTGGCAACGGATGCCGCCTCAGAAGAGTCGTGAGAGGCCTCTTGAGTGGAGGTACGGTGAGAGTTCTCGGGTTCAGAGGTAGATACAGAAGACACAGAATCTCCAAAATGAGGGCGAGCGCAGAACCCGCCATGAGTTTGAGGGAGTGAGTCCCTCTAGAATACCGCCCTTGCCTATGCATCAGCTGACTATCTGCCCCCCATCTTTCAACGGGCATAAAGAAAACCTATGGGGCGGACTCAGTCCACCCCATAGGTCACAAGCTTCATGAGAGCTCTCAACTCTCACCGCAGGCTATTTAGTCGTCCTGCGCAGCGGTAGCATTCGGAGCCGGGATATTAGCCGACTCAGCAGCCAACTCAGCAATACGAATCTCGCCGGTCGTCGGATCATCGTAGGTCACGTACTCGGTACCGCCAGCCGTAGGCTCGGCGTCCTCGTTCACGTGATTCTCCGCAATCAGGAAGCCGTGCGCGCCAAGAATCTTAGCGACGCGGTCAATATCCTGCGGGGTCGGGGTATGATCCACCACTCGACGAATGTACTCGTTAATGCGCTGGTCGCTCACGTACGCCTCACCACGAGCAGCACGAGACTGCATGAGCTGGCGAACAACTTCCTGCAGCTGCTCATCGGTCAGACGCATCTTCAAAATAGCCATCACAGCCGCGCGGTCCTGCACCGGAACATCCTTGGGATACCCGACGCTCAGCCAGTCGATTACTCGAGAGATTATGCTCTTATCAGGCATCGAGCCCCTCCTTCGAAGCAGTCATCATATTCAATTTAGTGTTCACGGGATTAGTGGCCTCCACCGGTTACGCCGAAGATATTCCAGCCGAAAGTGTGGTCGATAAAGTCCTTAGCGACCCAGAGAATACCGATGATTACGATTGCTACGATAATAGCAAAAATGCAAGACGCGGCAATCTTCGCCACCGTTCCCGGAGGCTCAATTTCAACGAGCTTACCGTCTGCAGTGTACTCGGTACGGCCTGCCAGCAGACGCAGGCCCAGCGCATACAGAGCCGGAAGGCCCGCACCAAAGAACAAACCGGCAATCAGCACCGGAATAACCTTGTTCACGATGTCCATCAGATATTCCACGGCTACGAACCTGCCTTCTCGGTAGCAAGAGTCTGATCTGCGGATGCGTCAGCGCTGGTGACTGCAGCGCTTTCCTTTTCATCCCAGTCGCCAGTCACGTTCGAAGCGTCAATGTTGTCCTTCTGG
>CALGXU010000002.1 GCA_937935205.1 uncultured Rothia sp. | reverse complement strand
AGGCGTCTCAACAGAGCTATACATTCCTTCTTCTTTATAAACGGTAATGGTATTATTACCGATAAGCTTGATAGTCAGTTCACTTCTGGTGATGATAATGCCCTTGTTACCAATGATGGTGGCATTGTCGAGGGTAAGGGTGTCAATATCGGGGTCGAAGCTTACTCTTCCGCTTACACCGCTAAAGTTGGAGATGTTGTTGCGGTTTTCTGAGGTTATCTCTATGCCTGCAATATCTATTCCATAATACATAATTATTTTAATTTGTGCAGCCCCTTTTGGGGTTGCGGGTTAATAAATAGGTTTCTGCCCTGTGTGGGCATAGCTGTTTTTGTTTTACCCCGGCAGAGCGTCTGCTCTTGCGTGCCCTGCCGGGTGAACTGTGCAGAAGAAGGGGCTGCTATGGGTGCTCGTTGCCCCCGCCGCTGCCGCCGGGCTGCTTGCCCTCTTTCTTCTTCTTGCGCTTAGGATTGTCTACGCTCAGCTCCACGTTCTTGGCTGCCTCGCGCATCTGCATCTTGGGCGTGAAGACTATTTTTGGCGTCTTGAGCGTTTCGACGCACACGTCGATTTCGTTGTCAATCATCTTCGGTGGAACGATGATTTACCTGACCCAGCACTGGGAAGAGGTTCTGCCCTACCTGCCGTGGTTGGGCGTGACCCCCTTCGGTTCCGCGTTTGCTGTGCCCTACTTTATGGCGACCGGCAATATGGGCGCTGCCCTTGGCTGCCTGGCTCTGACCCTCGTCTACCTGGTCGGCGGTTGGTGGCTGTGGGGTAAGAACCTGGCACGCTCCATGGCGAATGTGGGCGGTAGCGCCCACCACGCCAGCGCTGCCGAAGTCGCTGCAGGCGATTTGGGCCTGTTTGCACGGTTCCCCGCAACCCCGCGTGGCGCCGTAGCGGCACGAACCCTGCACTCATTCCTGAAAGACAACCGTCTGCAGTTGCTAACCGTAAGCACCGCCATGCTTTACCTGATACTGACGGTGGGCATGCCGCTGTTCCTGAGCTCTGTAGGGTCCGTTAAAACTCATGTTGATTTTAATGGCATCAACGCGGCTGAAGTCAACCAGATTATCAATAGCGGCGTCATGCAGCTCTTCGGATTCTGGATGTACTTCTGCACCGTCTTCACCGGCTACTACATGTGCTACCTCGTCTCCTACGACAACACCGCATTCAGCCTGCATGTGCTCTCCCCGCTACGCGGTATTGACGATCGTCTCGGCCGTCTTTGGGGTTACAGCATCCTGATGGTTCCGATCGTAGTGGTGATGGTGTTCGTCGCCTCAGCGGCAAATGGGCACCTGGAGCTTTTCCCCATTGTGCTGATGCACCAGCTGGGCGTGCTCGCCGCAGCGGCTGGCATGGGCAGCGTGATGGACACCTTCATTAGTCCGCCCGTGGCGCCTCCCGGGGCTAACCCGTTCAAGAACCCGAAGAACAATGAGGGCTTCGCTAAGCAGCTACTGCTGATGCTCACCATTATTTTGGTGATGCTCAGCGCACTGCCCGGCGGTATCTCCGTTATCGTGTATATTCTCAGCACGCAGGATATGCTGACCCTCGTCTTCGGTGGCTTGATTCAGCTCCTGATTGGTGCCGCAGTGCTCGTGGGTGGCGTGGCGTGGGGCGGTCACCGCTACGACAAGGTCAGCTCCAAGATGCTGGAACGAGTGGCACGCTTCCAAGCGAACTAAGCAAGAGTCGAAGCTCCAGCACATATCCTCCAGTACATCAGGAATAAAAGAGAAGGGTTCCGTGTTAGGTACTAAGCCTGGCGCGGAACCCCTTTTCTGTGCCGCCCGAACTTCTAGCCCCGAACTTCTAGCGGAAAGAATCTCACCGCAACACCTAAGAGTCTATGGCTGAGCTGTGGTCTACCTCCATATTGACCGCCCGTGGGCTCTGCACATCCCAATAGCTACTAAAATAGATAAGGCGCCGACCGCCCACCCATGCGGCGGCACCCCTCACCCTATGTATCCCACCTCATCATCAAGGAGAAACATGAGCTCGATCGAAGGCATCGAAGACCCCTTTGGCCCCGGAACCGCAGGCGGCACCGCCCTGCTCGAACGCGAAGAAACCCAGCTTTCTGAGCCCGGTGACCACGAGCGCTTCTCCCACTACGTACGCAAGGAAAAGATCCTCGAATCGGCGCTGACCGGTGAACCCGTGCGCGCCCTCTGCGGCAAAATGTGGGTACCCGGCCGTGACCCGCAGAAGTTCCCCGTCTGCCCCCAGTGCAAGGAAATCTACGAAGGCCTGGCACCCGGCAACGACGGCGACAACGGCTCCGGCGAATAATACGCGCCAGGCAATACGGCTCAGACAAGGCGCCTGAATACATACGACTGAATAACACGCCTCAGCAGCCAGACTCAACGGCCCAACACCGCCCATGAGACTTTGCTGACTAGCACCAAATTCTTGCACCACAGCCCGGCCCAACCCGCGGATGTGGTGCTAGAATTTAACCTCGCTGTGCCCGGACCGCCAGAATACTAGGAACACCAGACGCCCACCGCCTCCAAACGGGGCAGAAGCGCCTACGCTGAGTCGACGGCAGGAAGCAGCAGAGGCAGACGAGGAAGAAGGAGAGAATGAGCGCGCCCGCAGAGGAACCCACACTATTCGACAGTATGGTGAAGCCTAAGCTCTCCCCGGCATACCCCGACCGCGCCCCCTGGGGTACTTCCGTCAGCCTGCGCGCCTGGCAGGCAGAAGCCATGCGGAAGTACTTCGAAACTAACCCCCGCGACTTCATGGCAGTCGCAACTCCCGGCGCGGGTAAAACCACCTTTGCGCTGACCCTCGCCAAGGAACTATTCAACCGCGGCACGGTCCGCCAGCTCATCGTTGTGGCGCCGACCGACCACCTGAAAAAGCAGTGGGCAGACGCCGCCGCGAAGGTCGGTATTCCCATTGACCCGAACTTCAAGAACGCGGACGTGACCATCAGCCGCCACTACAAGGGCGTGGCGCTGACCTACGCGCAGGTGGCGAACAAGCCGCAGCTGCACGCACGCAACACCGAGGCAACGAAAACCCTCGTGATTTTTGACGAGATTCACCATGCTGGTGATTCGCTGTCCTGGGGCGACGGCCTGCGTGAAGCGTTCGACGACGCGACCCGCCGCGTGGCGCTCACGGGTACCCCGTTCCGCTCGGATACCTCCCCGATTCCGTTCGTCACCTACGAGGTCGACAATGACGGTATCCGCCGCTCCAAGGCGGACTACTCCTACGGTTACGGCCCCGCGCTCAAGGATCATGTGGTGCGCCCGGTCATCTTCATGGCGTATTCGGGCCAGATGCGTTGGCGCACCTCCGCCGGTGAGGAAATGGCGGCAAACCTCGGCGAAGGTTTCACCAAGGACATCACCTCCCAGGCGTGGCGCACCGCCCTCGACCCCAACGGCGAGTGGATTCCGACCGTGCTCGCGGCAGCCGACAAACGCCTGACCGAGGTGCGCCGCACCGTGCCCGACGCCGGTGCGCTCGTCATCGCCACCGACCATGCGGACGCCAAAGCCTACGCCGAACAGATCCAGAAAATCACCGGCGAATACCCCGCCGTGATCCTCTCTGACGATCGCGAAGCCTCCGCGAAAATCGACGAATTCCGTGAAGGCATGCAGCGCTGGATGGTCGCCGTGCGCATGGTGTCCGAGGGCGTCGACGTTCCACGCCTGGCCGTGGGCGTCTACGCTACGAATGCATCCACGCCCCTGTTTTTCGCCCAGGCGATCGGTCGCTACGTGCGAGCGCGCCGCCGCGGCGAGACGGCCACCGTCTTCATTCCATCCGTCGTGCCCCTGCTGACCCTCGCCGGCGGCATGGAGGTCGAACGCGACCATGCGCTCGACCGTCCCAAGCGCGAC
>CALGXU010000001.1 GCA_937935205.1 uncultured Rothia sp. | reverse complement strand
CATCGTGCGCACCCGGTACCACTCACCTCAAGGACGTCCATGCTTCGCATTGCTCGCCCCTCGCAGGCACGCTCCTCACAGCGTTCCCTGCTGAGCTTCGTCACCGCAACCTGCCTGCTCTCGGCAAGCGTGATTCCCGCCATGGCGGCACCCACCGCGCAGGCTACCCACGCAACCCAGACTTCTGCGGCGGCACAGGCTTCTAACACCACCCAGATTTCCAATACCGCGCAGACCACCCAGTCCGCGCCCGTGGCGTACAACCGCTTCATCATCACCTACACCGATGAGGCGAAGAACGCCGCCTCCGCCGACGCCACCGCAGACCAGATTGACTGGTCCGCAGCCGCCGGCACCCAGCAGGCGACCTGGAGCGACGCGCTCTACGCGGGCATTACCTCCGAAGTGCAGAGCATTGACGAGCTGCTGAACATTAAGACCAGCTACGTCCGCTCCACCGCGCTGGATGCCAGCGTGGTCACCACCTCCGCAGAGCTCACCCCCGCCCAGGCGCAGCAGTACATGAACGCCCTGAGTGCGAACTCCAAGGTCGCCTCCGTGTCGCCCGATATGCGCCGCTACGCCACCGTGGATAACACCGCAGAGACCGTCAAGATCAACGACCCGAAGATGAACCGCATGTGGTCCCTCACCGGTGAGAAGGGCGTCTCCGCGCTGGAGGCGTGGGGCACCACCCGCGGCAAGGGTGTGACCGTGGCGGTGTTGGACTCCGGCATTACCGCCCACCCGGACCTGGACGCTAACGTGCTGCCCGGCTACGACTTCATTGCCGAGTCGGCGTTCTCCAATGACGGCGACGGCCGCGACTCCGACCCGACCGATGCCGGTAACTGGACCGTAGATAACCAGTGCTTCACCGGTTCGAAGGCGACCGCCTCCGACTGGCACGGCACCCATGTGGCGGGCACTATCGCCGCTATCGCAAACAACAACGAGGGCATTGCCGGTGTGGCACCCGAGGCGAAGATCGTGCCCGTGCGCGTTCTGGGCGCCTGCGGCGGCTTCGACTCGGACATCACCGACGGCATTATTTGGGCTGCCGGTGGTAGCGTGCGCGGCGTTCCGGCAAATCAGAACCCCGCCCAGGTCATTAACATGTCCATCGGTAGCGAGGGTACCTGCACCACCCCGTACCGCCAGGCGATTGCTCAGGCGAATAAGCGCGGCTCCATCGTGGTTGTCGCAGCAGGTAACAACAACTTTGATGCCTCGAAGTCTAGCCCCGGCAACTGTGAGGACGTTATTACCGTGGGTGCGACCGACAAGAATGGCAAGCGTTCCTACTTCTCCAACTACGGCTCCCGCGTGGACGTGAGTGCGCCCGGCGGCGACCGCCGCTACTGGGGTGGCGGTATTCTCTCCACCCTCAACGCCGGCAAGACCGCTCCCGGTAAGGCCGACTACGCCGAGTACCAGGGCACTTCCATGGCGGCACCGCATGTTGCCGGTATCGTGGCGCTCATGAAGGCGGTCGACCCGAAGCTGACCTACGCTCAGGCGAAGAAGGCTCTGCAGTCCACCTCTCAGGGCGTTGAGTGCGACCAGTCCGCGTGCGGTTCCGGCATTGTGAATGCGGCGCGTGCGGTTCAGCAGGTCCGCTCCGACCGCGAGGCTACCGATGCTGCTGCGGCTGAGGCGGCACGCAAGAAGGCTGAGGAGGAAGCCGCACGTAAGAAGGCGGCTGAGGAGGCGGCACGCAAGAAGGCTGAAGAGGACGCCAAGCGTCAGCAGGCCCCGGCTCCTAAGGCAACCCCGGCACCTAAGGTGACCCCGGCTCCTAAGGCTACCCGACCGGTGACTCGTCCGTCCCGCCCGGTGACCCGCCCCTCCTACCCGTCGCGCCCGCGTTACGGCCACACTCCGCGTTACCGCTCGTGGTACGGTGCTTCTGCGAACACCTACCCGAGCAACGGTTACCCGAACAGCGGTTACTTGAGCTTCGTGACCGGTAACCACCGCTAGTTATCTCCACTGCCGAACCTCGTTGTAGATGTGAAAAGCCCCCGATGATTTCTTTCATCGGGGGCCTCGCTATGTGCTGTCGGCTGGGCCTGGTGAGGCGTCCGTAGCGGATAGCTTATTGTTCATTGACCTCGCGGGGCTTCTGCGCGGGGTTGGTGACCAGCGGCTCGTCCTGGGTGATGGGTTCGGCGTCACCGTTCAGGTCGTAGACCTGGGCATCTTCGGGGATTTCCATGGCGGGGGCGCCGGGAATACGGTCGTCAGGAATCCGGTCGTAGCCACCGGTGAGGTTCTCCTCGGTGGAGGCTCCGGTGTCGTCCGCAATCTTGGTGTTAGACGCGCCGGCGCTCAGGCCCTTAGAAATGATCTTGCGCGGTCGCAGGAAGGTCACCTTGCCGTTTGCGTCCAGGTTTCCAGCCTGTTTAGCCAGGTTGAAGCTGTTGATAATGCCTCGGCTACAGAAATACTTATCGCACTTGATGCGGTTTCCCCCCGCGAGGGTGAACGCCTTATTCACCTGCTCGGTGGTGATGGAGGTGCCGTTGACCAGCTGCTGCGCCAGCAGAGCGGAGACATGCGGTGCGGCCATGGAGGTGCCGCTCTCGTAGTCGTAGCTGAACTTGGTGTAATCCGGGCGGTCAAGGCTCTTCATGGACAGGGTGAGGATGTTCTCACCCGGTGCGGAGATGTTAACCCTCGTACCGTAGTTCGAGAACGAGGCTCGCGTGCCCGCCTTGGTGGTTGCACCAACGGTGATGACGCCCATGCAGTTGGCGGGCGCGTACTTGGAGGCTTCCGTGTTGCCGTTACCTGCCGCGGCGACCACGAGTGCGCCCTTGGAGCGGGCAATGTCGATCGCGCGCTGGTAAGCGGCGGGGCAGCGGGTCACAGTGCCGATAGACATGTTGATGATCTTGGCGGGGTAGGTGTTATCGGGCACCCCGTCGACGTGTCCGCCGGCTGCCCAGATGATGGCGTCGGCAATGTCGGAGGTGCGGCCACCGCATCGGCCCAGCACGCGCACGGGCTGCACGCGGGCGAGGTCGGCGGTACCAACCATGCCCATACCGTTGTTGCCGCGGGCACCGATAATGCCGGCAACGCTGGTGCCGTGCCAGGTGGAGGTGTGGGCGTTCGCTTGATCCTTGCAGAGGTTGTAGGGCGCGTAGTCGCCTTCATCCTTGGGGTTGGGGTCGCGGCCGTCGCCGTCGCGGGCGCTGAGGGGGTCACTGACGAAGTCGTAGCCGTTTGCCATGCCGGTGACCAGGTCGGGGTGCGGTACGTAGCCGGTGTCGAGTACGGCGACCTTCACGGCTGCGCCGCGGCGCAGGCGTGCGTTACCGGTGTTCTGAACGCCGGTGGTGGGGTTGGTGAGGTTCCACTGCTTGCTGTACTGCGGGTCGTTGTACTGGAAGGTGATGTCGCCTTCTGCGGCGGGGTAGTTGATGTAGTCGGGTTCGACGGAGGCTACGTCCGGGTCGGAGGCGACCTTCGCCATGAACTCCTGCGCCTCGTTTTTGTTGAGGGTCTTGGAGGTCTGGATGACGGCGTCATCGGTGGAGGTGTTGTGCAGGAACTTGGTGTCGACGTTCAGCGCTTCGCTGACGACGCCGACGGTGTCCATGATGTCGTCAACGATGCCGCGGACCGCGTCCCAGTCGCCGTCACGTAGCATTTTGCGCTGCTTGGCTTCGTCGGTGTAGGTGACGATGAACCGGTCGAACACCTGCTGGGGGAGCGTGCCGGGGGCTGCGGCGGTGGGGGTGTTGGGGCGCGCTGCGCCGTTGCTCATCAGATTGAGGGGGCTTACGGGGCCTTCGATCTGGGGTGCCGCCTGGGCTGCTGCCAGGATGGCTTCGTCGCTGGGCGCCTGCGCGAGGACGGCGGGCAGGTCACCTCCGAAGAGGATTGCGCCGGCGGCGAGCAGGCTCAGCGCCGCGCGTGCGGGGCGCTTGCGGCGGGTGCAGGGGCGAGGAGGTGTTTCGGTGCGGCGCGCGCCGATGTATGGAAGCCTCATCTGGTTCTCCTGATGTAGGTGGTATGCGGACTGTGTGATGTGTACTGGTGTTTCCGTCTGTAGCCGCATGAGGCGCGTATGGAGTTTTTACGGGGCGGCAAAAGGGGCCTGTTTTTGGGCGCGCTGAAGTAATGAATGGGGTGAGGGAATAGTGTTTTGTGGACCCCTTTTTCGTACCGGAAGAACTCTTTTTGGACGGTGTGCAACGTACGTTTCTAAGGTATCACCTCAGGGTGAGCTT